>RGZB01000001.1 GCA_010031735.1 Pseudomonadota bacterium
CGCAGATCGATGTCTTCATGGACGATGGCTTCACGAAAGAAGAATGGAAAATGCGTGCGGAGACGAAAAAGATCCTGGACGAGAATATCGAGGTGTGCGCAACGTGCGTGCGTGTGCCGAGTTTCGTCGGCCATGCGGAAAGCGTGAATATCGAGTTCGAGAATCCGATGAGCGTGGAACAAGCGCGTGAAGCACTTTCCAATGCCCCGGGTGTCGTGCTTGTTGATGATGATACGCGTCCGTTCATCACACCGGTAGAGATTGCCGGGGAAGATGGCGTGTATGTTTCGCGCATCCGCAAAGACCCGACGGTAAAGAACGGCCTTGCGCTGTGGATTGTGTCGGACAACGTTCGCAAAGGTGCGGCGCTGAATGCTATCCAAATTGCAGAAGCGTTGATAAATAATCACGGTCTCTAAAAACCCTGTAGCTTTAATGTGATTGGTGTTGCCGAAGCCACTATTTCTTGCTAACAGTGGGGCAGTACAACACGCATGGTAAAAATACATGGCTGCCAAAAAACAAAAAGCCTCACCGGCTAAAAAGAAAGCCGCCGAAAAAGTCGCGGCGAAGACCTCTCAAAAAGCAACGTCTGCACCTGCCAAAGAAAAGCCCGCTGCCGGCGCAAATCCTCAAGCCAAGCCTGTGCCAAGTGTTGCGAATGCACGCCCGCTCTCCCCTCACCTTGGTATTTACCGCTGGCAGATCAGCATGACGCTCTCAATCCTGCACCGCATCACCGGTGCGTTCCTGGTGCTCGGCACGCTGGCGCTCAGCATATGGCTACTTGCGGCAGCACACGGTCAGGAATCGTATGATTTTGTAATGATCGGCTTCCGCTCCATTCCGGGTCAGCTTCTGCTGCTCGGCTGGCTCGCTGCTTTTTATTACCACCTGCTGAATGGGGTACGCCACCTGTTCTGGGATGTGGGTAAAGGCTTCGAACTGAAAACGATGGAACTGACGGGCTACACGGTCGTGCTCGGTACCGCTCTCCTGACATTCGTAACCTGGTTAAAGGCTCTGATGTAATATGACCTTCCGCACCCCAATCGCTGTTCTCAAAAGCCGTGGCTCTTCCAAAGAAGGTGCGCGCGCATGGATGTCGCTGCGCCTTTCCTCGATCGCGCTGATCCCGCTTTGCCTGTGGTTCCTGTGCGCACTCGTTTGCCATTTTGCAGAAGGTGCTTCGCACGCCGAGTTGCTCACCTGGCTTAAAAAACCGCACAACGCATTCTTCACGATCCTGCTTATCGTCACGTCATATTATCATGGCTTCCTCGGCAGCAAAGAGATCGTCGAGGATTATGTCCACTGCAGCTGCCTGAAGCACGTCGCTATCATCGGTAAACAGCTGTTCTACACATTCATCGCCGCCGCAACGGTATTTGCGGTGTTAAGCATTTACTTCAAAGGTTAGTTCCATGAGCGCAGTTAAATCCTATGAGATGGTGAATCACGAATACGATGTCGTCGTCGTGGGCGCTGGCGGTGCTGGGCTTCGCGCAACGCTCGGTATGGCTGAGAAAGGTCTCTCGACCGCTTGCATCACCAAAGTATTCCCCACGCGCAGCCACACGGTTGCTGCACAAGGCGGTATTTCTGCAGCACTCGGTAATATCTCCAAAGACGATTGGCGCTGGCACTTCTATGATACCATCAAAGGTTCCGACTGGCTCGGCGACCAGGATGCCATCGAATATATGTGCAAGCATGCTTCTGCGGCAGTGATCGAACTTGAACATTATGGCGTTCCGTTCTCCCGCACGAAGGAAGGCAAGATCTATCAGCGTCCGTTCGGCGGCATGACCACGGAATACGGTGAGGGTCCGGCGGCAGTTCGTACCTGTGCTGCGGCTGACCGTACGGGTCACGCGATCCTGCACACGCTTTACCAGCAATCGCTCAAACACAATGCAAAATTCTTCATCGAATATTTCGTGGTGGATCTCATCATGGACAACGGCGTCTGTCGCGGTGTCGTCGCCTGGAACCTCGATGACGGTAAACTCCACTGCTTCCGCGCACATATGGTGGTGCTCGCGACGGGCGGTTATGGCCGCACCTATTTCTCCTGCACCTCTGCCCACACCTGCACGGGTGATGGCGGCGGTATGGCGATTCGTGCCGGTCTTCCGGTTCAGGATATGGAATTCGTGCAATTCCATCCGACGGGTATCTACGGCGCTGGCTGCCTGATCACCGAAGGTGTACGTGGTGAAGGCGGTATCCTCCGCAACTCCAAGGGCGAGCGCTTCATGGAGCGTTATGCGCCGAATGCGAAAGACCTTGCATCACGTGACGTGGTCAGCCGCGCGATGACGATGGAAATCCGTGAGGGCCGTGGTGTGGGTCCGAAGAAAGACCACGTACTTCTACATATCGATCACCTCGATCCGAAAGTGATCGAAGAGCGTCTGCCAGGTATTGCCGAGACCGCGAAGATCTTCGCGGGTGTCGATGTGATGAAAGAACCGATCCCGGTGCTTCCGACCGTGCATTATAACATGGGCGGTATCCCGACGAATTATCATGGCGAAGTCGTGACCATCAAAGGCAAAAACCCGGATTCCGTGGTGCCAGGTCTGATGGCGATCGGCGAAGCGGGTTGCGTATCCGTGCATGGCGCGAACCGTTTGGGTTCGAACTCTCTGCTCGATCTCGTGGTCTTCGGTCGCGCCGCGGCGATTCGTGCTGCAGAAATCATCAAACCGGGTGCACCGCATAAAATGCTGAAGAACGCGACGGAATTTGCTGTCGGCCGTTTCGATGATGTGCGCCATGCGAAAGGTAGCTTATCGACGGCGGTGCTGCGCGATGAGATGCAGGTGACGATGCAGAACCACGCTGCGGTGTTCCGCACGAAAGAGTCCCTCCAGGAAGGCGTCGAGAAGATCGATGCTATCTATAAGAAACTGGGTGATATCGGTATCAAGGACCGTGGCCTTATCTGGAACAGCGACCTGGTGGAAGCACTTGAGCTCATGAACCTGATGCCGCAAGCGGTAGCTACCATCCACGGCGCACACAACCGCAAAGAAAGCCGCGGTGCGCATGCACATGAGGATTATCCGAAGCGTGACGATAAAAACTGGATGAAGCATACCGTTGCCTATGTCGATGACAAAGGTAAAGTGAAGATCGATTACCGTCCGGTTCATATGAAAACGCTTACGAACGAAGTCGAAGTCATCAAGCCAAAAGCCCGGGTATACTAAATGACCCTTGCCGCATTAAAACGCTGGTGCAAGAAATCGCCGCCTGCCGTGAATGCGCTTGATTACTATGTCACTTCTGCACCCTCCAACCAAAATGCCGTTGATATATTCAAGGGTGAATGGTCTTCCAAATTCCCCGAGAGCGCGGATGTAAAGGCTGGCAATGCCGAACTCTTCACTGATGGCCGCGTGACGTTCTTAAACGAATGCCTGCCGGGCGGATTGAAGGGTAAGAAAGTATTGGAACTCGGACCCCTTGAAGGTGGCCATACCTATGCAATGGAGAAATTGGGGGCAGCAAGTGTGCTTGCGATCGAAGCCAATACCCATGCATTTCTGCGCTGCCTGGTTGCCAAAGAGACGCTTGGCATGAAATCGCATTTCATGCTGGGCGATTTCAACCGCTATCTGGAAGAAACAAAAGATACATTTGATGTATGCCTTGCTTCTGGCGTCCTTTATCACCAGAAAGAACCCGTAAAGATGTTATCTCATATCGCAAAGCGCAGTAAGCATGTGCTGGTGTGGTCGCATTATTATGATGAGAAGATCATTCATAAAGAGGGTAGCCACCTGGGTGATTACTTTGAAAAACAACCGATAGTGCAGAAATTCGAAGGCGCAGAATACAAGTTATATCTCAAGAAATATAAAGAGGCTGTCAGCTGGGGTGGCTTTTGTGGCGGCACGGGCGCGGATGCTTACTGGATGACGCGTGTGGATATGAAGAAGGCCCTTTCTAAACAAGGATATAAGCATTTTGCAGAGAGTTTCGACCATCCGGACCATCCCAATGGTCCGGCGATCGCGATTTATGCATCGAAAGAAGTTAACGAATAACAAAAGATGTGGTATAGGTAATACCGCGTAAACTAAGGATAACACTATGGTAGAATTCACACTCCCCAAAAATTCCAAAGTGAAAAAAGGCCGCACCTACGAGGCAAAAGCCGGTGCAAAAAAGGTCAAAAAATTCAGCATTTACCGCTGGGATCCTGAAAAGGGCGAGAATCCGCGTATGGATACGTATGAAGTGGATCTTGCGAGCTGCGGCCCGATGGTGCTTGATGCGCTCATCAAAATCAAATCCGAAACCGATAGCACGTTGACCTTCCGCCGCTCCTGCCGCGAGGGTATTTGCGGAAGTTGTTCGATGAATATCGACGGCACCAATACACTTGCCTGCACCAAAGCGATCGATGATGTGTGTGGCGATGTGAAGATCACCCCGCTCCCACACATGCAAGTGGTAAAAGACCTCGTGCCCGATCTAAAAGGATTCTATGCACAGCTTGAGTCGGTCGAACCATGGCTTAAAGCGGACCCATTACCTGCTGGCAGCAAAGAGCGTCTGCAATCGCCGGAAGAACGTGCGAAGCTAGACGGGCTTTATGAATGTATCCTCTGTGCATGCTGTTCTACAGCGTGCCCAAGCTATTGGTGGAACGGTGATAAATTCTTAGGACCAGCCGTGCTCCTGCAAGCCTATCGCTGGATCGCAGATAGTCGCGATGAAGCAACCGCTGAACGCCTGGAAGCACTCGAAGATCCGTTTAAACTGTATCGCTGCCATACGATCATGAACTGTGCGAAGACGTGCCCGAAAGGCCTGAATCCAGCGAAAGCGATCGCAGAGATCAAGAAGCAGGTCGCTGAACGCCACGCATAATTATTTGCGGGCTTTTATTTTCGTGACGGGATTCCTGCCGATGGAAACGTAGGTAAAACCTGCTTTCTCCATCTCCTCTAATGTATATAGATTGCGCAAATCCACAATCAGCGGTTTTTTCAGTAATTTTTTCGTAGCTGCCAGGTCAAGCTGCGCATATTCCTTCCACTCGGTGATAATAACGGCCATATCTGCACCTTTCAGGGCCGCTTCCTTATCCTCACACCACACGATATTTCCACTCAGCAAATTACGTGCGTGGCTGATCGCTTCCGGGTCGTGAGCCCTAATGATCGCACCTGCCTTCAGCAATTCCGGAATAATCACAAGTGATGAGCTATCACGCATATCATCGGTATTTGCTTTAAATGCAAGACCTAGTACCGCGATTTTCTTGCCTCTCAGGGCACCTTGTGCCGCCTCGGATATCTTATCCACCATATTCAGTTTGCGCCGTTCATTCGCTTCGATGACGGTCGCGACGATATGCGTGGGTGCCCCGAGTTTATTTGCGGTATAGACCAGCGAACGCGTATCTTTCGGGAAGCAGGAGCCGCCATAGCCAGGACCCGGTTTCATATAATCCTTACCGATACGATGATCGAGCCCCATACCTGCAGAGACATCTTCGATATTGGCGCCGGTTTTCTCGCATAGATCGGCTACTTCATTGACGAAAGCGATTTTCGTGGCAAGGAAGGCATTGGCTGCATATTTCGTAAGTTCAGCGGTCTTCACATCGGTCACCAAGATCGGAACATTACGGTCAAGTAACGGAGCATAGAGCTTTTCAAGTTTCCGCCGCGCGGTTTGCGATTCGACACCGATGATGATGCGATCCGGTTCTAAGAAGTCTTTGATGGCACAACCCTCACGCAGGAATTCCGGATTGGAGGCTACCTGGAATTTAAGACCTTTATTCTTTTTCGAGATGATCTTACGGATGCGCTCGCCCGTTTTGACCGGTACGGTGGATTTTGTCACTACCAGTGTGCCCTGTTGAAGATAGGACGCGATCTCCTCTGCGGCCGCATAGACATACGATAAGTCCGTTTGCCCTTCATAGATGCCGGTAGGTGTTCCTACCGCAATGAATACGATATCGGCACCTGCGATTCCTTGCCTGATATTGTCATGAAACGTCAGACGGCCGGCAGCTTTATTCTTTTTAACCAGCTCATCAAGCCCGGGCTCATAAATCGGGATCTGGCCATTTCTAAGTCTTTTGATCTTTGCCGCGTCGTTGTCGATACAAGCAACCACTGCACCCATTTCCGCAAAGCAGGTGCCTGACACCAAACCCACATAACCTGTACCGACCATTGCTACACGCATCGGTTACTCCGCATATTTTTTCAAGATAGCTTTGATATCTTTTTTGAGCTCATCTATTTCAAGGGCAAAGGCGATATTCGCTTCAAGATATCCACGGCGGCCACCACAATCGAACCGCCGCTCCTTGTATTGGATGGCATGGAAGGGCTTATCTTTGAGCATCAGTGCCATTGCATCGGTAAGCTGGATCTCACCGCCCGCCCCTGTACCCGTTTTATCTAGATATTTGAAGATATCGGAATCAAGAACATAACGGCCGATCATCGCAAAATTAGACGGCGCTTCGGATGGCTTCGGCTTCTCGACCATCCCTTTAAGCTTCATGACATGCTGAACTTTACCCTCTGGCACGATGATACCGTAATCGCTGGTGGATTTATTCGGCACCTGCGTAACGCCAACAACGCTTGCACCCGTATCATTGTAAGATTCAATCATTTCTTTCAGGAAGGATTTTTTCTCAAGCAGTAACTCATCGGCCAGTATCACGGCGAAAGGGTCATTCCCCACGAAGTGCCGCGCACACCAGATGGCGTGACCCAGGCCTTTTGGTTCCTGCTGCCTGACGAAGGCTACCTGGCCAGCAGGCGGAAGCCATTCGCGCACCAGATGCAGCTGATGCTTCTTTTCTTTTTCATCAAGTTTACGTTGCAGCTCGTAGGCGTGGTCAAAGTGGTTATCGATCACGCTCTTGTTGCGCCCCGTGATGAAAATGAACTGCTCAATGCCGGCAGCCTTTGCCTCCTCGAATGCATATTGGATAATGGGCTTATCCACGATCGGGAGCATTTCTTTCGGCATTACCTTTGTCGCTGGCAGGAAGCGTGTACCGAGTCCGCCAACAGGAAATACCACTTTCTTAACGGTGCGTTTCATATGGAGTTTATACGGTGCTTACGAAAACTATTCAAGCCTAAATCCTTGAGCAAGCACATACATTTCAGAAGAATCCGCGCGGCTTGCCTTCGGCTTCACGTGACGGATCTGCTTAAAATGCTTACGCATGGGATCAAGGATGCTCTTCTCCGCACCACCTTGGAATATCTTGGCCAAAAAAACACCATTCGGTTTCAGGTATTGGATAGCAAAATCGACAGCAAGTTCGCACAATGCCACGATGCGGATATGATCGGTCTGTCGATGGCCACTCGTATTTGGCGCCATATCGCTTAGAATCACATCGGCTTTGCGATCGCCTATCAATGCCTTTAATTCCTCGAAAGATTCATCTTCTGTAAAATCGCCTTGGATGAAATCTACCCCGGTGATGGGCTCGATCTCGAGCAGATCGATACCGATGATCTTTCCTTTGCTGCCGATACGGTCGAGTGCAACCTGTGTCCAGCTACCGGGGGCGGCACCAAGGTCGATCACCAACTGGCCGGGCTTCAATATCTTTTGTTTATCGTCTATCTCGATCAGCTTATACGCCGCGCGTGAACGCCAGCCGTCTTTTTTTGCCTGCGTGACATACGGGTCATTTAATTGACGTTGTAACCAGCGAACGGTAGACGCTTTACGTCCCTCTGATTTCACGCGAATGGTAAGGTCACGACGACCGCTGCCACCTGAAGGTGTCTTACCTGACTTTGTAGGTTTCTTTGATTTTGCCATAATTAAAAATCCGGATCTTCGTAATATTCAGGAGGCTTAAAGCCCGTCACGCGGTCTTGGAGTAACGGACGGAAACTGGGGCGTGATTTTACGAGTGCATACCAATCTTTCACTGCCTGCGAATGCGACCAAGAGATATCGCCGAGATAATCGATGACGGATATATGCGCCGCCGCGGTGATATCAGCAAATGAAAAGGCATCTCCCGCAAGCCAACGGCGTTTTTTTACCAGATGGGCGATATAATCGAGATGGTATGTCATATTGTGTTTACCGGCGTGGATGAATTCCGTCTCCGGCTCACCTTGCTTGCGTAGGTATTTAAATACCTTCTCATCCAGTAAATATTTGGTGACTTCGTAATAGAATTTATTGTTGAACCAGCCAGCGATGCGTCGCACTTCCGCACGTTCTGCCGGGGTCTTTCCCATCAGCGGCCGTGTAGTTACCGTTTCTTCCAGATATTCACAGATCGCAGTGCTATCGGATAGCGTTACGTCATCCTCCACCAGCACAGGAACCTGCGCGGCAGGATTCATGATGAGAAATTCGCGCCGGCGCTCCCAATAATTCTCTATCTCCAGGTCGAAGGCGAGATCCTTTTCTTTCAGGAACACCCGGACCTTACGGGAAAAAGGCGACAGGGGATAATGATAGAGCAATCGCATCGCTAGTCCTTCGCCTGAAGTTCGATAGCGATACTGCCATCATTTTTCAGTTCGGTCTCAGAAGGGGTAAAACGCTGATCGTAGCTCTGCAAGCGGCAGATGGCGTTATCCTTCTTCTCACAGAAGTAAAATGTGCCATAAAGACGGTAATGCTTCCCCTTCTTCAGACTTGGCAGCAGTATCTCAAGGCCTTTAAGGATTCTATTATCCCATTGCTTGATATTAATGCCATCCTCAGAAAGCAGAAGATAGCTCGGGGCATTGGGATTCAGCTTCCAACCCTCTGGCATCTTAAGCTTCACGATGACTTCTTGCTGGGCATTGACCTGCGGCACAGGGGCTGATTTCAGATTGGGCAGAGGTGTCTCACCCTCCTCTTTTGCTGCGAGCGTATTTTTGGGCTTCAGCTGGATCGCCAAGGTTTCTGCTTTACCCGTTTTTTGATCGATGATACGGATTTGGTTAGCGTTCGTATCTGCCACATAGAACTTACCATTCTGATGTAGCACATCGTTCGGCTCATTGAAGCGAAGTATTTCGGTGCGGGGGTCAAATCGTTTGCCATCGCCATACAAGGTGCTGAGCTTACCTGTTTTCAGGTCGTATTTACGGATGGAGTGATTGTAGGAGTCTGCGATATAGATACCTTCCTGGTCCGCATCGATACCAATCGGATGTTGCAAGAGCGCTACGCCTTTCTCGCCATCCTTGAACCCAAAATCAAACAAGCCACTGCCGATCAGTGTGGTGACACCGTCGTCTGCAAAAACCCGCAGTGAGCTAGTTTCCGAATCGACGAAATATAATTTATCGCCAAGTGCCACAAGGCCGTTCGGCTGGGATAATGAGTTGAGAGGATAGCTGCCATCGTCGATCGATTCACTGCCGTTGCCAGCAAGCACACCGATCTTCTTACTGACCATGTCATAGATCCAAAGTTGATGGAGACCCGCCATCGCAATCACCAAATGGTCATGATCCGGATAGAACGTAATATCCCAGGGAGAAGATAGATTCGCCTCACGCGCATCGACGTTCGAGACACGGCGATCAAAACCCTGCTTACCCGTACCTGCGATCGTCACCACCGAGCCAGAAGCCAGATTTATCATGCGCACGGCATGGTTGCCCGTATCTGCCACATACAGTGTATTATTATGATAAGCCATACCTTGTGGCCTGCTGAATAACGCTTTATCCGCAATACCGTCGCTGAAGCCTGCTTTAGCTCCGCCATAGATGCCGAGCACGTTGCCTGTTTTTTCCTCGACTGCAAGAATCCTGTTATTACTGCTATCGGAAATAAACAGCGCATCCTTACCTTTATAGGCCGCGATTTTCTTTCCGATCTCCAATTTGCCTGGATAACGCAGCACCGATTCCGGCGCTTTCGTGCGCTCAAGTTCGATAGGCAGCGGCGTGGTATTTAAACGTCCCTTATAATCCTCGATGAGTGACGCAACATCCCTTGCGATATCGTCCCGGTGTCCTTCGCCAGAATAAATCGATTCGATCTTACCAAGTGGGTTTATCAGGATGAGTGATGGCCAGGCCGTCACTCCAAAACTATTCCATATTCGGAAACTCGCATCATTTACGACAGGATGTTCGATACCGTAACGCAATACCGCTGAACGAATATTCTCTTTATCCTTCTCATTCAGGAATTTTGCAGAATGCACACCGATGACCGTTAGGTTGTTCCCGAAGGTATGTTCAAGATATTGCAGGTCTGGAATGATATGCATGCAGTTTATGCAGCAGAATGTCCAGAAATCGAGAAGGATGATGCGCCCCCTCAAATCTTCATTCAGAAGCGGACGGGAAACGTTCAGCCATTCCCCCTCCTGTGCGATCGCACGGTGCATATTGGTAATCGGAAGCTTGACATTGGCAGAGGCGCGAAGTGATTTCTTCCCATCATTGAACCACATGGCAACAGACCCCGCTATCACTACCAAAAGAACGATCCACCGGAAGCGCAGCCTCATGTCTTTGGCTTCCTATGTTTAAAGACCACCACCGTTCCGGCGACTTTATCATGTAATGCCTGGCGCTGTTTGGTGAAGAGCACCGTCATAAGACCCATACCCAACGGTAGCATGGAAAGAAGGTATGCAAGATAACGCACGATGAACTGATGGCGCGTGGGCTTCCCTAGTGTTTCTTTATCCACGATCTCCATACGGAGAAGCATTTTTCCCGGAGTCGCAGATTTATAGAACCAGAAGGCAAGCACGATGATGCCTGCAGCGAGATACTGCACGACGAATTCCGTTAACATCTTCTGCATGCCACCACTGTTAAGGAAGTATTCGACAAACTCCGCAAATATCACTTTGGGATCCGCGGTGGGCGATGCGAGTTGCTGCTGCATCTTCAGCACTGCCGGATCAGGTGTACCGCGTGGAAGGATAGGAACCAAAATGACGGTCGCAGCAAATACATCGAGCATAGAAGCAAGCAAGCGCCAGTGGAGTTTAGGATACAGCTTCATCTCCGGAGGTTCAGGCTTATAGCGTATTCTCTCGTTCAGAGCGGCTACTTTATCTAATATGGCCTGCATATCACTCCACAATGCGCAGTATTTCAGGGACTTCGTTCTCGAGCCTAGCATTTTTTGCCAAGCGATGAATTAAAAAAATGGGCGCACGGACGAAATTCTTCATGGTCGTTGCCATTTCATCAATGCCAACCGCACTTATCTCCGATTCACTGATCACGATGGCTGCGATATCGACTGCCTCGGCACGCAAGACCTTATAGGCCGTCAGTGCATGGCTGATGGCACCTAAATAACTTCCTACGACCAGGATCACAGAAGCAGACGAACGTTTGATGAGATCGAGCGTATGGTGCATATCATTGAGCGGCACCATCACACCCCCCGCGCCTTCGATCAGATGGACATCGCTTTCTGGTGATGCGCGACAAAATGCGACCAGCTTCTCGAAATCGATCGTGGCATTCTCTCGCCTGGCTGCCATATCAGGGGATAATGGCGCATCGAAGCGGTAAAGCGTTACAGTCTTGAGCGTTTCGCTATTGCGTTTCAAACCGAGTGCGTCAATGATGGCATAGCTATCATTCTCCGACTCATTCCAGCCACTGATGACCGGCTTTTGCGCCGACACGCTTTTGCCTTTTGCCTGAAGGCCGCGGATGAGCGCACAGGTAAGCAGTGTCTTGCCCACTTCCGTTCCTGAAGAAGTGATGAAATAGCGTTTCATTTACGATTTCCTCGCAATGCCATAGACCACTTCCCATGTTGCATACACCCCTCCTTCAGAAGCGAACCGCTCTTTGTAGGTAGCCGCCTTGCGCTCAAAACGTGCCTTACCTAAAAGTCCACGTACACGGCCATTTTTATGCGTTGCGCCCACATTCTTGATATCCTGAAGTAGCATTCTGAAGTCGGCGTATTCCCTGCGCTCTTTATGGACCTGTAGCTCTATATCTTTGAAACCGGCACGCTTCAGTGCATGCTCCATTTCCTCTACCTCCAGGAATGGGTGCATCTTTTCACTCCCCACCACCTCACGTAGCTCGGAGAGTGTAGGATTGGCAAGGGTCGCGAATATAAAATAGCCACCGGGTTGCAGTACACGAAACACGCCGCCACAGGTTTTATCGATCTCTAACGACCATTGTAACGCGAGCGAAGATGTCACCGTTCTGAATGTCGCGCTCTTGAGTGCAAGCGCTTCCATATCCATAGCGGCGACCGGTCCAAAGTGCGACGCTTGCCGGCACATTTCCGGCGCAATATCGATCTGTGTGACGCTATGCAATGGTTTTTGTTTTTCAGCAATGAATCCGGTACCACAGCCGATATCCAGCACGGGAGCGGCTATATAGGGATTGAAACGCTTCAGCAAATTCTCCGCCACTGACTTCTGCCAGCTGGCTTTCCTATGATAATGGTGCGCAGCACTAGAAAAATCGCGCTTCACGCGTTGCTTAAAGGCCTGCATTGGCAAGTCCATTCTCTATTTGGTTCAGGATCTGGCTCGGATCATGCAGATGCGGCGCGTGACCACAACTTTCTACGATATAAATCGCGCTCTGCTTTATCGCCGCATGAAGTAAATGTGCTTGCTCTACATGCGTTACTGCATCTTCTTTTCCATGCACGATCAATGTGCGCGGAAAATCATTGAGATCCATTTTGGAAGCGGAGAATGTATTCAGCTGTTGCAACCAATACCCAAGATTTTTCAGGGCGGCAGCATCGGTGTGGGTACGAAGACCCTTTACGACTTGTTTTGCATTACTATCACCCTGAGCGATGAAATAACGGAAGCGCGAAAGCATCCCTGATGGATCATTTTCATACTCTGCGCAGAAATCTTTGAAGGATTGGGTGGTAACTCCCTGATGTGTAGGTTCATCACTTACATACTGATACGGCGCGGCGATCAGCACCAGGAAATGGGTTTTTATCAATCCTCTTCCGATAAGTTCCAGCGCGATCTGCCCACCGAGACTCCAACCGATCACAAATTCATACGATTCCACCTTCGAAAAGGAGGAAAAAAGACGCTCCTTTGATGGGTAGACTGCATAGTCCAGTCCAACGCCATGAAAATCATCCCGAACTGCCGGATTCAGCACCTCAGGTTTTTGTCCCCAACCGGGTATGAGCAGTACATTTTTTCTCATGCAAGAATATCCCTTAACGTCTTCGCTAGATTCTTCACTTGCGTATCAGAATGCAATGCGGAGAACGTAAAACGTAGGCGGGCTGTGCCTTCTGGAACAGTTGGCGGACGAATTGCAGAAACAAGAAACTTCTCATTTTGTAATTTTCTGGAAATCGCGAGCGCTATTTCAGCGTCTCCGATGATGAGTGGGACGATTGCACTTTTGGCCTCCGGAAGGCCCATCGCTTTAGTGAAGATTTTGGCATTAAAAAGTGCCTTTTTTGCCCTATTCTTGTCTTCAGCCATCATTTTAAGTGCCGCGACCGAGGCACCGACCACGGAGGGAGGCAGCGCGGTCGAAAACATGAGCGTCCTTGCAGTGGTTTTTAGATAGTCAATCACCGCTTTACTTGCACAGACATACCCCCCGTACGATCCTGCTGCTTTCGAAAGTGTTCCCATCTGGATATCGGCTTTCACTTCATTCTCTATGATACCAAGACCGTGCGCATCATCCGTAATCGTCGTCGCGTTATATTTTTCTGCGAGTGCTTGGATTTTTTTGAGTAGCGCGAGATCGCCATCCATGCTGAACACAGTTTCAGTGAGGATAAAACACTCCTTGTACTGCTTGCGATAGTCTTTCAGCAATCGCTCCAGATCCTTTAAATCATTGTGTTTGAAGCGTTGGAAGCGCGCGCCCGAGAGTTTTATACCGTCTATCATGCATGCATGAACCAAACGATCTGCAAGGATGAGGTCGTCCTTACCTGCAATCGCAGCAATCAATCCGATATTGGCAAGATATCCACTGCCGAATACACATGCCGCTTCCGTGCCCTTCATTTTAGCGAGTTGCTTTTCCAGGGTGGCGTAAAGCGGGTGACTACCGGTGACGAGGCGTGATGCCCCTGCCCCAGCACCGTATTCATGAAGCGCTGCTTCGGCTGCAGCGAGCACAGTTTTATCCTGCGACAAGCCCAGATAGTCATTGCCGGAGAAAGAAAGCAGCTTTTCACCCTCCCGCATGACCCACGCACCCGTCACTTCCGTTGGTTCGATGACGCGGAGCAGATGCTGTTCTTTCAAGGCAGAGAGCCTTTTTCGGGCGGTATGTTCAAATGCTGGCATTTTATAGTGTTTCTGTTATATGTAGCTGCGTAATATGGCAAGAAACAGGCAATTTGTGAACCATAAAACCACTATCCGGCACGATTGGAAGACTGAAGAAGTGATGGCGCTTTTCGCGCTCCCCTTCAGTGACCTGCTGTTCCGTGCACAGACCACTCACCGCGAATCCTTCCCGGAAGGCGAAGTGCAACTCTCGACACTCCTCAGCATAAAGACCGGCGGTTGCGCGGAAAATTGCTCCTATTGCCCGCAGAGCGCGCATTTCGACACCGGTATCAACGCCAGCAAGCTGATGCCTACCGAGGAAATCCTGAAACATGCGCAGCAGGCAAAAGAGGCGGGTGCCTCGCGTTTCTGCATGGGTGCAGCATGGCGCAGCCCGAAAGACCGTGATATCCCTCAACTGGCGGAAATCATCACCGGTGTAAAGAATATGGGGCTTGAGACCTGCATGACGCTCGGCATGTTATCGGGCGATCAAGCCCATGCACTCAAGGACGCAGGCCTTGATTACTATAACCACAATATCGATACCTCCGAAGAGTTCTATTCCGAGATCATCACCACGCGCAGTTTCAAAGATCGTATCGATACGCTCGAGAATGTACGCAATTCGGGCATGAAAGTCTGCTGCGGCGGCATCGTCGGCATGGGGGAATCGGTCGAAGACCGCGCAAAGATGCTCATTACCCTGGCAAACTTGCCGAAGCACCCAGAGAGCGTGCCGATTAACCGATTGGTTAAGGTCGAAGGAACCCCCTTAGAACACACTAAGGAAGTCGATATTTTTGACTTTATCCGCACGATTGCAGTCGCTCGCATCGTGATGCCGTGTTCGTATGTCCGTCTATCTGCCGGCCGTGAGGATATGTCGGAAGAAGCGCAGGCACTTTGCTTCATGGCAGGTGCGAATTCCATTTTCTACGGGGAAAAACTGCTCACCACCCCGAATCCTATACAAAATCGCGACATGGAGCTGTTTGCGAAACTCGGGATCAAGCCGAGCCAATCTGAAAGCACCAGCCATCATATCGAGCAGACGGAACGTGAAGAAGCCCTCGCATAATATCCCTGCCTGGCAGGAAAAAGGCGCCCCACATATCTGGCATCCCTACACGCAGGCGGAGATAGCCCCTACTCCTATCGCTGCTGCTGCGACCCAAGGTTCCGAGATCCACTTAGAAGATGGCACGGTACTGATCGACGGTATCGCTTCGTGGTGGAGCGCATGCCATGGCTATAACCACCCCGCGATTCTATCTGCCATGGATACACAGCTGAAAACCATGCCACATGTGATGTTCGCCGGCATCGCACACGCCCCGGCCTATACGCTTGCCGAAAAACTCTCATCCATTGCGCCTAAAGGCTTAAGCCGCGCGTTCTTCTCAGACTCCGGATCGGTTGCGATCGAAGTCGCCATGAAGATGGCCGTGCAGTATTGGAAGAATCAGGGTAATTCGCAGAAAAACCGCTTCGTTAGTTTCCGCCACGGCTATCATGGTGATACCATGGGCGCCATGTCTGTCGGTGACCAGGATGGCATGCACAAGATATTCACCCACTACATGCCGATGCAATACACGATCGACCTGCCGAGCGATGAATACAGTTTCGCGGAGTTCGATGTGCTCTTGGGCGACCTCAAGAAGTCTATCGCGGGCGTCATCATCGAGCCGCTCGTGCAGGGCGCTGGCGGTCTGAAATTCCATACACCCGATGTTTTGGCCGAGATATACCGTATCGCGAAGAAACATGGCCTCCTCTTCATTGCGGATGAGATAATGACCGGGTTCGGACGCACCGGCATGATGTTTGCCTGCAATGAGTCCGGCATTACACCCGATATCCTATGCCTCGGCAAAGCACTTACCGGCGGCGCTATTTCCCTTGGTGCTACACTTGCAACCGAAGAGATATATGGCAAATTCCTCTCCGATAAACTCGAGAACGCGCTGATGCATGGGCCGACCTATATGGCGAATCCACTCGCATGTTCGGCTGCACTCGCATCCCTCACCCTCTTCGAGAAAGAACCACGCCTGAAGCAAGTGGAAGCCATCGAAGCGCAATTAACGGAAGAACTGTTACCACTGCAGAAGGCGGATAAGGTTGTGGATGTACGCATCAAAGGGGCTATCGGTGCCGTACAGCTCGAAGGACTCGATTACACCAAGGTACTGGCGCTCCGCAAACAGTGTTTAGAGAAAGGTGTGTGGCTGCGCCCCTTCGGCGATGTGATCTATACCACGCCGGCCTTCACCATAAACCCCAAAGAGTTGTCGCAGATCACGAAAGTCATCCGCGAAGTGGTACATGGGCTTTAGAGGCACATACGTTCAATAACACCATCAACATCTTCGACGACATCCATATGACCTGCAAGGCCGTGCTGTTCGGCGAGCGAGATCATCGGGTTCCAGAAGCCTTTTGTCGTACGGCCATTCTTGATATACGACGCATTTACCAGCACGATCGGCTTCTTCTTAAGGAGCGGATCGTTCTTCTTCTTGAGTTGTAGGAGCACCAATAATTCCTGCACCGTACCCATACCGCCGGGCAGGATCACGAAAGCATTCGATTTCTGGATCATGACCTCCATACGCGTGTAGATATCATCGCGCGGCCAGAATTGGTTGAGGCCATCGGGCAGCCCTTCCATCTCGATGATGTGCGGCACGTTCGAACCACCGGTCCAGCCACCCGCTTCATAACCACCACGCACCACTTCACCCATGATGCCGGTACGGCCAGCACCCGTGACACAGCCGAAGCCATTCCGCGCGATATCCTGACCAATTTTATACCCCATCTTCAGATACTGTTCTTCCTTCGTGCTTGCCGAACAGAAGACGCACACCTTTTTCGAAGGTTCTTTCATGCTTGGATCACCCGGTTTGGAGTCCGGTTTCGCACGTTTCTGGTGCGTGCGTACTTTTTCGACTTTCACCGCACCTTCTTTCAATGCCTTCACCACATCCTGCGGCTTGTTCACGACGGTCAGTATCTCCTGCCAATGCTGGCTTACCGTACCGCGTTCATGCAGATGGCCGAGGAGGTTCAGCCATGAGGTCCAGGACTTATCGGAATTCATCATGATGGTGGGTTTGCCGTTCAGGGCCATATCGCCCGTCTGGTAGCCCACGAAAATCGAGGTGCTGTTCAGTACGTCATCGATCGTAGCACCCGGCAGGAATACGAAGCCGTGCGATTCATCGATCTTACGCTGGATGTTCCACAGGTGAATGGCTTGGTCGCCATTTCCGTTATAGATATTCCAACCTTCAAGGAAAAGATGATAAAGAATTTCAGCGCGGACTTTGCGGAGTTCTGGGCTATCACTATCCGTAATGGTGCCCGAGAGTCGAATATTTTTAGGCATAAACCTCTTGACTATTTATGCTTCGATTGTACGTGTTTGCGCAGCGTAAATCCACCTAAAACCAGCAAAATCAACGGAAAAAACCATAATATTGCCGTTGACAATTGCAGGGGTGGTGAAAGCAATATCTCATCGCCGTAACGTTGCTGCATGAAGTCCCTGACCTCTTGGTCGCTCTTGCCTTGTTCGATCTCCTTACGGATGACGATACGCATCTCGCGTGCAAGCTCGGCGTTCGAATCATGGATCGATTGTCCACTGCACACCATGCATTTAATCTCATTGAAGAGGGCAACTGCGCGCGATTCCTGATCGGCATCCGCAAGTTTATCATCAAGCGTGAAAGCAACCACCAGCTGAGGCAGCAAGGCAATTACGAGTATTATAAGCCTAAGGCTTCTCACTCGTTTTCTCCATGATCTTCTCCATCGACGCATCGGTGATGGCGCCACGCTTGTGGTAGATGATGACACCTTTCTTGTTTATCAGATAACTCTCCGGCATGCCGACCAAGCCCATCTGAACCATGAACATATTATCCTTATCGAGCAGCACTTCTTTATAAGGATTGCCGTATTTATCCAGCCAGTTGATGGCATCCGCCTGCTTATCGGACCAATTGATCGCATAGAGCGTGATGTTATGCGACTTGAATTTTTCCTGCGTTTTCGGATCCATCAAATACGCATGCTCTGCAAGACATGTCACGCACCAGGAAGCAAACACATTGATAAATACATATTCCCCTTTGAGGTCTTCATTGCGGAAAGATTTGTTGTTCTTAAGTGTATAGAGGGTAAATTGAGGGATCGTGGTACCTACGAGCGGTGAATTCTCTTCATCCGCGGTCTCTGCCGCGTTCCGATGGTACAAGTGAACCGTGAAGCCAACTGCCAGAAAAAGAAACAGAATGAACGGAATAAATTCGATATGTCTCTTCATTATTTCTTCTTTAGTGTTTTTACTGTGGCATGACCATAGAGTGAGCATAAAAGCCCGAGAGCTATCAAACAACAAGAAAGCCATATCCAGCTTACCATCGGACGATAAAAGAGTTTTACTGCGTGCTTTCCATCACGCATCGGTTCACCGATCACCGCATACACATCAGCAAACACGCCATAGTGAAGTGCGGATTCAGTGGTTGTATCTTTCTCGACCGGATAGACCCGCCTTTCAGGATAGAGCGAAGCATAGTGTGAACCTTCGCTCGATACAGCGAATTCACCGCGTTCGTAAAGGTAGTTCTTCGCCATGCCTTCCGTGACATTCTTCAAGGTAACGGTATAACCCGCAAGCTCCAGATGCTCCCCTAAGGCTAATTGCCCTTCTGCATCCTTCTCATAGATCGAACAGATCGCAATCGATAGCACCAGGAGTGCCAAACCTGCATGCGCCAACAGCATCCCAAGGATACGAGGAGGGAAAAACCGTGCGAGCGGTTTGTTGCTCGATGCACGGTATTTCTGCAGGTGCATGTTCGCCATACGGATGAGTGAGCATAACAACCAAACGCTCGATGCCACGGCAAAGGATGCAAGCACATGTTTTGCATGTGTCAGGGTGGTCATGAAGGAAAATGCCAGCACCGCCACGATGATGCTTTTTTGCTCGCGTGCGATCACTTGAGAGAATGCTTCCTGCTTCCACATGACCGAAGGTGCAGCAGCGGCCAGCACGAGCAACGCACAGGCAATCGGATTCACCAACGTGTTGAAATAGGGAGCACCGACCGACACATGCTGGCCCGTGAAGGTTTCAAGCAGGATGGGATAAATCACGCCCATGAACACCGTCGCGCATAACACTACGAGCACGAGGTTATTGATCATGATGGCCCCTTCCCTCGAAACCAATCGGTATGATGCCTTGGACAGGAAATGTCGGCTACGCAGTGAGAAGAGGAAGAGCGCAAACCCTACGACGATCACCATGATGAGAAGGATGAAGAGACCACGTAGCGGATCGGAGGCAAAACTATGCACCGAACTGAGCACGCCCGAGCGCACCAAAAAGAAGCCCGTGAGCGAAAGAGAGAATGTGAGTATGCCGAGGAAGAGTGTCCAGCATTTGAGTGTGCCACGTTTCTCCACCACGAGTAATGCATGCACAAAGGCAATCGCAGAGAGCCACGGAAACAACGATGAATTCTCCACCGGATCCCAAAACCAGAAGCCGCCCCAACCGAGTTCACGATACGCCCACCAACTCCCCATGCCGATACCGCAGGTGAGAAATGCAAGCCCAAGGAGCGCCCATTTTTTGGTGAAGCTCACCCATTCTGGTGGCATTTTTTGGAGCCATAACGCCGCCAGAGACGAAGAAAACACGACCGACATACAGACGTAGCCGGTGTATAAAATCGGCGGGTGTAACGCGAGCCCAATGTCCTGTAGCAAGGGGTTCAGACCTGCCCCATTGGGAGGCACAGGCCAAATCATTTCGAAAGGATTGGAAGTAAATCTGCTGTATATGACAACAAGAAGCAATATAATATTATTAAATAACAATGTATAATATAAAATATCTGACTTAATAAATAATTTATTTACTGTAATCCTATAATTTATATAGGCCAGCATAAAAATAAACATTAAAAATGAACCCTCATGATTACCCCATGTTCCGGTGATTTTATAGAGGGTTGGCTTTAGGGTGTGCGAGTTATTATAGACTAATAACAATGAAAAATCAGATAGATAAAACGAATATATCAACCAAAGGAAGGCCACGCTCAGCAGCACGGCAGAAGCTTGTGTACCGATTTTAAGTAACTTTAAGTTATTAATATTCCTATTGTTCAATACAATAATAGAGATAACTAAACTTAAAGTCATCAGTGCTGAGTTAAGAAATATAAGCCCTATGTTGATCATCTGCGATATATAACCTAACCTATTGTTTATAATTAGATTTCCAGTGACCTGACTTCTTTATGGCGTCGGATACTTCCGGAGGCATATACTTCTCATCGTGCTTCGCCATGATCGTTTTTGCGATGAAAATTTTACCATCATACGATCCTTCAGCCACCACACCCTGACCTTCACGAAATAAATTCGGGATGAGGCCCGTATAAGTGACTGGAATGGAATTCGCACCGTCCGTCACAATGAAATGATAACTGCCGGATTTTTCTTGCAGGGAGCCCTTTTCGACGAGGCCACCGACACGCACTCTTGTAGTCGGTGAAGGCATTTTTGCCAGTAGTTCACTCGGGCTGAAAAAGAAAACAAGATTATCACGGAATACCACCGAGAACCCTGCAAAACCCGCAGAAATGCTAGCTATAGCAAGCACTATGATAAACGCACGCTTCCATTTATAGCGCCTGGGATGCATGTTTGCCCACCTTGGGTTCACTGCGCTTCGTAATAGAACGGTAGGAAACGACCGTGTGCGTCAGCAGCCCAGCCATCAAAACCAGTGCAACGGCATAGGCCGATGCGATAAAATGCCAATATTCTCCTGCTGCGACCATACCATCCTCTGTTCCAGCATCGTTTCTATAGAAAAACACCAAAAACGCAAGAATTATTGCCAGATGAGAGAGTCGACTACCATATATAGTAAAAAGTCGTAAAAACCCTGTTTTAAAGACGTTATAGCCTACCCATACGGTTACATATACCCTAAAACCAGAGGTAAGTGGCCGCTGCACTTAACAAATCCTTAACATTTCCTTGGTATGATGGCTTCCATAGCGACAGGAATAGGGGAGTAATTTATGCCAAATGTGCCAAATCCAGAGTTCGATTTTAATGGCAATAGTGAGCCGCAGAGGCCATTGCCACCTGGCGTAAATCCATTTGATTTCGATGCGTATGATAAAGATCCAGACTCACCTGTGGTGAATCCAGCGGTGTCATCTCCGATTCCGAAACCGATAACTGTCCAACCACCCAAAACCGATGCGGATGCAGAAAAACCTATTGTTGCTGCGCCGAAGGCTGAAAAGAAACCTATGTCTACGGCTTCATGGTATGCCGTAACCGGTACCGCACTGAGTGCAACACTCGGTGGCGCTGTAGGCGCCGGTGTTGGTTTCTTGATCGCAGGTCCTGCAGGCCTTATTCCAGGTTATACGTATGGCACCATCGCGTCTGAAGCAGTGATCGTGGCTGTGCCAGAAGTACTAATTGCAGTAGAAAGCCTCTCTCGTGCCCTTGAGAAAAATGGCAGCGACATTGGTGCCGTAGAGTGGCTGGAAGCACGCCGCCAGGAAGTAAATGGTATAGGTAGCGGTATCGTCACGACCATAGGCGAATTAAGAGATATGATCGGTAATGGCCTTCAATTCGTTCGCGATGGTGTAGGTACTATCGTTCAAGGCCGTATCGATGGTTTCAAAGAAAACGGAACCGCAGCCGGTGTAGGTATCGGTGTTGTTGCGGGCGTAGGTGGCCTTCTTACCGGTGGCACCGCAGTTCTTCCCATCGTAGTCGGTGGTGTCGCATTGAAAGCAGCGGATGCACTGCTGCCAGAAGGTTATCAACCGCTGAACTATCTATTACGTACGGGTCGCGATCTTGTGGAAGCCGTCGATAACGGCGGTCAGATGATGCTGGAGAAAGAAAAGGACGGTGAAGAGCCGAAGTTACTGCCAAAACGTTATGAAGAACTTTCAAAAGCAGTAGAGCTCGAGCTAAAAGGCCGTAAAATCAGTGTCGATAAAGATCAATTAAAAGCGCTCGTGGATCCTATCGCGGCTGAGATCGCAAAAACCTTTCCACAAGTGAAATTCGTGGTCATTCAGGGTGGTGTCATTGCGCCCAACCTCAGCAAATCAAAACGCAAAACGAGCGACATGAGCGTGAAATAAAAGAAGCCCGTGCAGCTCAATTGGAAAGGGTCGGTCTTGGTGAAGGTCTCAAAACCGCTATCATGCACCAGCTGGACAAAGGCGGCATCCCGGGCGCCGATCTAGAAAAGAACGCGGATTCGATCATCCGCTCTCTGGAACAGAATATGATTACTTCCGGCAGGCCACCCGTAGCGGTGATTCAAGAGTACATGACCTCACTTCAAAAATGGGTAGACCAACAAACCGGTAGAACTACCACCTCTAGCGAAGTAGATGTCGAGCTCGTCGATCCGGCTTCACTCAACAGAACCGAAGTAATGGATGCGCCGGGTTCCGGTGTGAAGAAAGCCGGCGCAAAAATGGAAGTCATGACCGGTAAAAGCCTGTCGAATGATGCGTGGGTTGCACTGCTTTCCGCCGTAACGGAAGGCACGAAAGATAAAAAATTTGATGCCAGTAATAAAAACGTTCCTTATGCGATTGCACAAGCACTCGTACCGGTCATCGAACAAAGTCCTAAACTTCAGAATCCGGACTCTTTCGAGAAGCTGATGAAGGCACTGAAGAACGTTTCTATCTATATGACTAAAAGTGCAGAAGACGAGCGCAACCTCCCACAAAAACTGGCAGGCAAAGTCAGAGAACAGGCAAGTGGTGTTGGTAGAGCAGCAGACACCGAACGCAAGAGGGATGGTGGTTCTGGCATGAGCCGTGGCGGTGACGCTAGGAAGCAACCGGATGTCAGGAAAAAACCTGACGCGGATGCTACGCAAGCTGACTGATCTACGATTTCAATTGCTTCAGGCGATAGAGAATCTCTAAAGCTTCTTTCGGTGAGAGATCGTCCGGATGGATGCAGGCTAATTCTTTTTCAAGTAATGACTCTTCAGCTGGTGTAGGCTTCGCATTAAAGAGCGGCAAGGCCTTTGCAAGCGATTCCAGCTTGGCTTTCGAATCACCCTGCTCCAACTCTGCAAGCACCGCTTTTGCCCTGTCCAGCACCACCGGGGGAAGCCCTGCGAGCTTCGCCACATGGATGCCATACGAACGGTCGGCATTACCCTTTGTAACCTCATGCAGGAACACCACATCACCCTGCCACTCCTTCACCTTCATGCTATGGCAGCTAAGCCCTTTCAGCGAATCCGTCAGGCTGGTGAGCTCATGGTAATGTGTAGCGAACAGCGTACGGCAACGCAGGATGTTATGGATATATTCGATCACCGCCCAGGCAATCGATAAACCATCGAACGTCGCGGTACCGCGTCCGATCTCATCCAATATCACGAAGGAGCGTTCGGTCGCTTGGTTCAGGATCGTTGCGGTCTCGATCATCTCTACCATGAAGGTCGAGCGGCCACGCGCCAGATCATCGGCAGCACCGACGCGGCTGAACAGGCGGTCGACAATGCCGATCTCTGCATCGGCTGCCGGAACAAATGCACCCACCTGTGCTATCAGAACGATCAATGCATTCTGACGAAGGAACGTGGATTTACCTGCCATGTTAGGGCCTGTGAGCAACCACAGCTTTTGATGATCGACCAGCGCACAATCATTTCCGATGAACGATTCTTTAAGCAACTGTTCCACGACCGGATGGCGGCCTTTGCTGATAGTGAATGCCGAGACATCGGTCACTTTCGGGCATATATAGTTCTGCTCTATAGCCAGCATGGCGAAAGCAGCAAACACATCGATCTGCGCAAGCGCCTGTGCGGTCAGGGCTATATCATCCGCATTACTCATCACCGCGTTTATCAATTGCGCGAATATCTCAAGTTCAAGAGTAAGCGCGTTCTCTTTGGCATGCAGCACACGGTTCTCGAGTTCGCGGAGTTCCGATGTAGAATAACGGACGGCATTGGCCATCGTCTGGCGGTGGATGAATTCGACCGGCATCCTGGCCGACTGCTGCGCCGTCACCTCGATGAACATGCCGAGCACATTGTTCTCGAGCACTTTGAGTTTATCGATACCGGTCTCGGTACGGTATTTATCCCTGAGCGCTAGTTTTGCTATTTCGCTCTCCTCACGTGCGTTACGCGCCATGTCGAGCCGCGCATCGAATCCTTCGCGCACGAAATTTCCTTCACGCGCAAGGAATGGCACTTGGTCTTTGAGAGCTTCGGATAGCAGGCCGATGAGACGCGCATGATTGCCGAGTTGGTGGGTTAGCGAGATAAGGGCTGGCGGCACCCCTTCCCCATTTAACTGTTCCAACACCTCTGCCACATGCAGCGATCCATTCAACCCCTCCCGCAGGGAAAGCAGGTCGCGCGGGCTGCCACGTCCAACCGCGATGCGGGAAAGTGCACGCTCTATATCCGGTATCCGTGATAAATGCAGGCGCAGGGCGGAAGCCACATCGGCACGCGCATGAAAGAACGCCACGATCTCTTGCCGGCTTTTGATCGCTTGCACGGAGAGCAGTGGGTGATTCAGTATGAATGCCAGCTGCCGGAAACCCGCAGAGGTCACCGTGCGGTCGAGCGCGTGGAGTAAGCTACCACGATATTCACCCGCAAGGGTCGCATTGATTTCCAGATTACGGCGAGTCGCAGGGTCGATCATCATATAATCGTGAACGATGAAGGGCTTCGGCAACTCGATACGCGGCTTCTGGCCTTTCTGCGTCAACTCTACATATTCTATAAGAGCACCGATGGCTGCAATGGGTGCAAGTGATTTAAAACCCATCACCTCTGTGCTCGAAAGCCCGAAGAATTTCTTGATTTTGTTCTCGCCTCGTGTGGCATCGAAAAAACTATTCACATGCGAGGTGATAGCACCTTTCCAATCGGCAATCTGGGTTGCGACCTCACGTTGCTCAAGGAATTTTTCTGGCAGCAATATCTCTTTGGGTTGCAGGCGGGCAAGTTCGGTATTCACCGCCGCGCGGTCAATCACCCCAGCCTTGCATTCACCGGTCGAGATATCGACCCAGGCAAGCGCCACCTCACCCCTTACTTCCGTGAGCGCTGCCAGATAATTCGACTCCCGTGCCTGGAGAAGGTTATCTTCTGTTAAGGTGCCGGGAGTGATGATGCGCACCACCTCTCGCTTCACGACCGACTTGGCGCCACGCTTCTTGGCCTCTTCCGGTGGCTCCATCTGCTCGCAGATAGCCACTTTGTGGCCGGATTTGATCAATTTCTGCAGGTAAGGCTCATAACTATGGAACGGAACCCCGCACATGGGGATATCGTTGCCGTCATGCTTGCCACGGCGGGTAAGCGCGATATCCAGCACTTCGGCCGCAATGATCGCATCATCGAAGAACAGCTCATAGAAATCACCCATACGGTAGAACAGCAGGTAATCCCGGTGCTGTTCTTTAATGGAGAGGAACTGTCGCATCATCGGTGTCGCCGTACTGATATCGGCGGGGCTCGGTGGCTCAGACTCTAGGTTTAGGGCGATATTTTTCATAGACTATGGGCAAAGTAGAAAAAAGTGGAAGCCACTGCAAGCAAAGACTTTGACTAACCGGCCAACACTTGCTAGATTGCAACGCTTTTTTGAACCCCGACCTCCTTAAAAACAATTAATTACAGTGATATAAGCCCATGACCAAAGTGAAGAAGAAAACTGCTAAACCGGCGAAGAAGGTTTCCGTAACCAAAGAGGATGCACTTCTGTTCCATAAAGAAGGCCGCCCGGGTAAAATCAGTATCACTCCGTCTAAATCACTGATCACACAGCGTGACCTCTCCCTTGCATACTCTCCGGGTGTTGCTTACCCCTGCATCGAAATCAATGAAAAACCAGAAACGGCATACGACTACACTTCTAAAGGCAACCTTGTTGCAGTCATTTCAAACGGTACGGCCGTCCTCGGCCTCGGCAACCTCGGTGCGCTGGCATCAAAACCGGTGATGGAAGGTAAATCCGTTCTCTTCAAACGCTTTGCGGATATCGACTCCATCGACATCGAAGTGGATGTGGAAGATCCGGATAAATTCATTGAGTGCGTTCGCTACCTCTCTCCGACCTTCGGTGGTGTGAACCTCGAAGACATCAAGGCACCGGACTGTTTCATCATCGAGCAAAAACTCCGCGAGCTCATGAACGTTCCGGTATTCCACGACGACCAGCACGGCACCGCGATCATCACCGCTGCCGGCATGATTAACGCAGCCGACATCACCGGCCGCCGCCTGGAAGATATCAAACTCGTCGTACTCGGTGCCGGCTCTGCCGGTATCGCATGCTTGGAACTCATCAAAGCCATGGGCCTCAAGAATGCCATCCTGGTTGATCGCTCCGGCGTCATCTATAAGGGCCGCAAGGACAGTATGAACCAATGGAAGACCGCACATGCCGCTGATACGGATGCGCGTACGCTTGCCGAGGCACTGAAAGGTGCTGATGCATTTTATGGCCTCGCTGAAAAAGGTGCCGTCACGAAAGAGATGGTGGCTGGAATGGCGAAAAATCCGATCATCTTCGCCATGGCGAACCCGGATCCGGAAATCACGCCGGAAGAAATCCGCGAAGTACGCGACGACGCGATCATCGCGACCGGCCGTTCGGATTACAACAACCAGATCAACAACGTGCTCGGCTTCCCATACATCTTCCGCGGCGCACTCGATGTACATGCGAGCACGATCAACGAAGAAATGAAGATCGCTGCAGCAAAAGCAATCGCGATGCTCGCGCGTGAACAAGTACACGATGAAGTGGCTGCCGCTTACTCCGGTCGCAAAATGGAATACGGTCCGGAATACATCATCCCGACACCATTCGATCCACGCCTCATCTCCACCGTGCCGGTCGCCGTTGCGCAAGCAGCGATGGATACGGGCGTTGCAAGGAAGCCGATCAAGAACATGTATAAATACAGACAGGAACTCGCTGCACGTCTGAACCCGAGTGCGAACAGCATGAACCTGATCTTCGAAGCGGTGAAGGTGAATCCGAAAACCGTTGTGTTCGCTGAAGGCGAAGAAGAAAAAACCATCCGCGCGGCATTCCAATGGCGTGATAACCAATACGGCTCCGCAAAACTTGTCGGTCGTATGGATAAAGTCGAAGAGACCATCAAACGTCTTGGCTACCGTGATATGGATGGTATAGAGATCATCAACGCAGCGAACGCCGAACATGTCGATAAATATGTCGACCTGCTCTACAAAAAACTACAGCGTAAGGGCTTCCTGCGTCGTGACTGCATCCGTATGGTGAAAAATGACCGTAACATCTTCGCGTCATGCATGCTTGCGTGCGGGGATGGCGATACGATGGTCACGGGTCTTACCCGCGGTTACTATGATACGCTGGAAGACGTGAAGAAAGTCATCCCGACGGAGAAAGACCGTATTTTATATGGCCTGTCCCTGATCGTGGCAAAAGACAGAAACGTATTTATTGCGGATACGGCCGTCAATGCCCTGCCGAACGCTGAAGAACTCGGGAAGATCGCAGTCGAATGCGCACAAAAAGCCCGCCAGTTCGGTCACGAGCCGAGGGTTGCCCTCCTCTCCTTCTCGAACTTCGGTCGCCCGATCCATGAACGTACGGAGCGCGTCCGCCAGGCTGTCGAGATCATGGATTCCATGAAACTCGACTTCGAATACGACGGCGATATGTCCCCGGATGTGGCATTAAATCCTGAATTATTAAAGCTTTACCCGTTCTGCCGCCTCTCCAAACCGGCGAACGTATTGGTCATGCCGAACCTCCATGCCGCGAATATCTCCTCTAAACTGCTGGATGAGCTCGAGAGCGGTATGCTGATCGGCCCGGTGCTGTCAGGATTCGAAAAACCGGTCCAAATCGCGACCATGGGGTCCACGGTTGCTGAAATCCTGAATCTGGCCGCCTTCGGTGCCTTAGAAGCAATCGAACAAGCCTCAAAACGCAAAGGAAAGGCTTGACTTAGGCCTGCACTTTAGTTAAAAAGGCGCTCCCTTAAGACATTATAACACTTTAGAGACAGATAAAAACCCTATGGCAAATCATAGCGCGACTATTAAAACCATCCGCCAAGACGCGAAACGCACGGCTCGTAACCGCCAGCGTAAGACCCACATCCGTGAAGCGGTGAAACAAGTGGAAAAAGCGATCCAGCAAGGCGACAAGCAAGCTGCTGGTAAAGCACTTATCGAAGCGCAAAGCCAGCTGCTCCGCGCAGTAAACAAAGGCATCCTGAAAATCGGTGCCGCTTCCCGCAAAATCGGTCGTCTGAACCGCCGCGTGAAGAATATCGGTACGGCACAAGCCGCTCCGGTTGCAGCCCCGAAAGCGGAAAAAGCTGCCGCTAAACCGGCTAAAGCTGCTGCTCCGAAGGCTGAAAAAGCAAAAAAAGCCGCTAAAGACGCGTAATTTAGCTTAAAAAACGTTAAAAAACAGACTATAATGATGCCCATGAATCGTTCATTGGCGTTATTTCTGGCTGTTTTCTGCCTTCCACTGGCCGCCCACGCGCAGTTTAAACTGCCTACCGGGTACGATTTCAGCAAACTTCCACCCATGGGTAGTGGTAAGCCCGACCCTAACGCTTTCCGTGGGGATATCCCACTCCGTGTGTTCGAAGTGCCACCGGATGTGCGTGCGTTTGTCGGTAAAGAGGAAACCTGTGCGAATTACATCCTGAACCGCCGCAATTTTAAAGATAACCCTGCCGTTATGAAAGACCTGGATGGCAGTTTCACTACCATACAGTGCGACCAACTGCCCTGCGAGCGGAACCTCATTCTCGACAAACATAGAAGCGAACCGGATATACTGAAATTCATCTATACCTATACCGATGGTTCCGTACCTAATTGGACGCCAGGTGGCACGGGTCAGTACTATGCTGACAACCTGTGCAAAGTACCGCTCGATCCGAACCAGCCGATGCCGATCAACCCCTACAGCACGGATTACGTGAAACGTACCACGCCGAAGGATGGTGAGAAGATCGATGATGAACTCGATATCACTGCTGCACAATTAAATGAAGTGCTGAACCGTATCGAGAAATTACCGCCAGAATCGGTAACCGACGATATCGTGAATAAGATCGTGCAGGATGTCAAAGCCGGCCGTGATTCCAAACTGCCGACTGCGCCAGTAGAAGAGCCAGCGCAACCCGGAGTACCGAAGAATGACGGCGGTGCGAATGGTCCGGCAGCGCCTGCTCCAGCTCCAGCGCCTGCGGCACCCACAAACTAATCAGCGTGTTATTTGGATAGACGGCGGAAGCCTTCGTCGAGATCGGCGATCAGATCTTCTGGCGCTTCCAGACCAATATGCAAGCGAATGGCGCTACCTTCTGCCTTCCATTTCGTTGCCGTGCGGATGCTCGTCGGATCGAAGTACACCACGAGACTTTCATATCCACCCCACGAAGCACCAATACCGAAATGCTTATAGTGATCGATCATATTCGCGATCTGCTCTTCATTGTAATGCTTCTTCAGGATGAAGGTGAAAAGACCGCATGCACCGCTGAAATCACGCTTCCAGATTTTATGCCCAGCGTCACCCGGGAGTGCAGGATAAATCACGCGGGAAACTTCCTTGCGACCTTGTAGCCATTTTGCAACCTGCATTGCGGATACATAATGTTTATCAAGACGTGCAGAGAGTGTACGCAGCCCACGAAGTGCTGAGGCACATTCCGCTGGATTCACGCCAACGCCAAAATGGCGGATGCGTTGCTGCAGTGCTTTCACATGCTCTTTATTGCATGCGACCGAACCTAAAATCACATCCGCATGGCCACCGATATATTTCGTAATCGCTTGAATGGAAAGATCCACACCGTGTTTGATCGGCTGGTAATAAAGCGGTGTTGCCCATGAATTATCCATCGCCGTGATCACGCCTTTTTTCTTCGCTACTTTCACGATGGCGGGAATGTCCTGCATCTCGAATGTCAGTGAACCCGGGCTTTCGAGCAGGATGAATTTCGTATTCTTCTTGATGAGCTTATCGATGCCTGCACCGATGAGCGGATCGTAATAGGTTGTCTCGATGCCCAAGCGCTTCAGTTCCTTGTTACAGAAGCGCCGCGTCGGGCCATACGCTGAATCGGATATCAGGCAGTGGTCGCCCGGTTCCAAGAAACTGAGGAGCGTAAAGGTGATCGCGGCCAGACCTGACGGATAGATCAGGCAATGATCCGCCCCTTCCAGTTTACGGAGTGCATCCTGCAATGCGAAAGTCGAAGGCGTGCCGCCAAGACCGTAACTGAAATCGCTACCAGAACTCAGTTCCTGTTCCTTATAGAATGGCTTGCCTGATTCCGCCTGCCGGTACGCTTTGAGCGACGGAAATACGATCGTGGAGGTCTGGTATACCGGTGGATTCACCGTGCCGGCATGCGCTCTTGGATTACGGCCAAGAGTCGTGAGTTCTGTGTCTTTTTTCATTCGCTGAAGACCTTCCACGAAAGCCCGATCACAGCATGTGTAATTCGGATACCATCACCGAAGGGCAGGATGCAGCTGCGGTATTTGATGAGCTGGTCCTCATCGTTCACAAAGTTACCTTGCTCCAGAATGGGGGCCGTTACATTCGGCAGTTTCTCATCGAGCTTATAGAGTACATTCGCACCCGGGATGGTCCGGATATCCATAGTGACTTGTCTTCCGACCAGGTTGTTTCCGTAAGCCTTGATCACATCCTCACCCATATATTCATAGGTGTAGGAATGCTTATTCATCGCCTTACGGACCATGATCCTGAGGCAGCTCGACCATAAATCGCTGATTTGGGAGATATCAAACGCCTCCACCTTGGGGATGGCGCCTTTTCCAGCCGCATGCCACGTTTCGACCATCCGTGCGGTCAACCTGCGTTCGCTGCCTTGCTTCTCAATCATACAAATCCTTCATCAAACCGTTGCAAGAATAGCCTTTTTCGGACATGATGCCAAAGAAATAATTAACTCTTTCAGGATAATGCCATGGCTAAAAGCAGCACCAAAACCTCCCCCAGCAATAAAGTAGATTATAAAGTAGCGGATATTAAGCTCGCCGCGTGGGGTCGTAAAGAAATCGCAATCGCCGAAACCGAGATGCCGGGCCTGATGGCACTCCGTAAAGAATATGGCAAACTCAAGCCCTTAAAAGGCGCGCGTATCACCGGCTGCCTGCACATGACGATCCAGACCGCCGTTCTGATCGAGACCCTCACCCACCTGGGCGCTGAAGTGCGCTGGAGCTCTTGCAATATCTATTCTACGCAGGACCAGGCTGCAGCTGCCATCGCCGCGACCGGCGTTCCCGTGTTCGCATGGAAAGGCGAAACCGAGGAAGAATACGAATGGTGCATCCATCAGACCATCAAAGGACCGAATGGCTGGACCCCGAACATGCTGCTGGATGACGGCGGCGACCTCACCATCATCGTGCATAAAGAATACCCCGAGCTGCTGAAACAGATCCGCGGTGTATCCGAAGAGACCACGACCGGCGTTCACCGCCTCTATGTCATGGAAAAGAATAAAGAACTCGGCTTACCTGCCATCAACGTGAATGATTCCGTTACCAAATCGAAATTCGATAACCTGTATGGCTGCCGTGAATCCCTCCTCGATGGCATCAAGCGCGCAACGGATGTGATGGTTGCAGGTAAAATTGCAGTGGTTGCTGGCTACGGCGACGTGGGCAAGGGCTGCGCTGCAGCACTCCGTGCGCTTGGCGCACGGGTGATGATCACCGAGATCGATCCAATCTGCGCACTGCAGGCTGCCATGGAAGGCTACCAGGTCGTGACGATGGAAGATGCCGCACCGATCGCGGATATCTTCGTCACCGCTACAGGCAATAAAGGCATCATTACGCTCGATCATATGCGCAAGATGCGTGACCGCGCCATCGTCTGCAACATCGGCCACTTCGATACCGAGATCGATATCGCGGGCCTTCGCAATATGAAATGGCAAGAAGTGAAACCACAGGTGGACGAAGTGCAATTCCCGGATGGCAAACGTATTATCGTGCTTGCAAAAGGCCGTCTGGTGAACCTCGGCTGTGCGAATGGCCATCCGTCTTTCGTGATGAGCAGCTCATTCACAAACCAAGTGCTCGCGCAGATCGAACTCTGGCAGAACCATAAAAAGTACGACAAGAAAGTCTACATCCTGCCGAAAAAACTCGACGAGAAAGTCGCGGCACTGCATCTGGAGAAGCTTGGCGTGAAACTCACTAAGCTCAGCAAGGATCAGGCAGATTATATCGGCGTCAGCACAAGCGGCCCGTTCAAACCGGATCACTACCGCTATTAGTTAATGGAACATCTGTTACTCACAAGCGACCTGGCGAAGATGTTGGTGGTTTTTGCCGCCCTTTCGCTAGTCGCGAGTATCATGTGCCTGGTTCTCGGTCTTAAATACCGCAAGCTCGAGAAATCCATTAAATCCCCTCAGATCGGTAAAGAATCCCAAGCGGGTATCCTCAATGAAACCGCTTTCTTCTATAAGAATGCAATCAATGGCCGTGAGATTTCCTCACAAGCGCTGGTGCGTTTATTGAAACTTCCGGATAGCACGACCTCCATCGACAAACTCCCAACCTATTTCAATGAAGACGACGCGGCGAAATTCAAAAAGGGACTTTCCACGTTATCGGAAGGCAAGCGTATTTTCAGTGTGATGCTCGACGGCTCCAAAGGACAATATCCGCCCATGCTATGTGTCGGTAAGCGCTTCGACGAAGAGCCCGGCGAACTGAAAGCCATCATGATTTATTTCTACGATATCCCAGAACTGGTCAGCCAGATGGATGTCATCCGTAATGAAGGCGAAGAAGCAAGCGAACGCTACAAAGCGCTGCGTGTGATCTTTGACTCCTGCCCCTCACCCGCATGGCAGCGCAATAGCAAGCTCGAGATCGTCGATTACAACGAAAGCTACGCCAAGGTGATCGGTAAAGAGAATATCAAGCCGAAAGAGCCGGTACCAGAACTCCATAGCAATATCAAAAAACTGGCGGAACAGGCCGTCAAAAACAAAACGCCCGAGAAAACACGCCAGCATATCGTTTCAGAAGGTGAACGTAAATTCTATGAGTGTACGGAAGTGCCGACCGCAGATGGCGGCACCTGTGGTTACAGCCGGGATGTTTCGGAGCTCGAAGTATTGCAGAATGAGTTGCAGAACTATATCGAGGCGCAGGATCACCTCATGGAAAGCTCTGCAAGCGCCACGGTGATTTATGGCACCGATATGCGTATCAACTTCTTCAACAACGCCTTTATGAACCTATGGCAGCTCGAGGATAGCTGGCTTACCTCCAAACCCACATATGGCGAGATTCTCGGCAAGCTCCGGGAACAACGCATGCTGCCGGAGCAGGCGGATTTCCAGGCTTACAAGAAGAAGCAGCTGGAGCTCTTTACCAGCGTGATCGATTCTTACGAAGAGTTCATGTACCTGCCGGACGGCAAAGTGCTCCGCGTGATCGTGATCCCGTATGCGCTGGGTGGCCTCCTCTTTTCATACGAGGATATGACGGAGAAGGTGACACTCGAGCGCAAGTACAACACCGAGATCGCGGTGAAAAAAGCGACCATCGACAACCTGAATGAAGGTGTCGCAGTGATTGCCGAGGATGGCCGCGTAAAACTCTTCAACCCCGTATTTGCCAATATGTGGCAACTCGATCCGGCGATGTTAGAAAAGATGCCGCACATCTCTGAAGTGCTCGACCAAACCAAGTTCTATTACGACTATGGTGAAGATTGGAACACTTTCCGCCAGCAAACCATCGCGGGTTATTTCAAGCGCCATACCCAAGTGCGCCGTATCGAACGTACGGATGGTTCCGTGATCGAATGGGGCGGGGTACCGCTGCCCGACGGCGCAACGCTTATGACCTATCAGGATATCACCGACTCCACCCTTGTAGAGCGTTCTCTCCGCGCAGAACGTGAAGCGCTGAAAGAAGCCGATAGCCTGAAGAGTAACTTCTTATCCAACGTATCGTATGAACTTCGCTCCCCGCTCACCTCTATCAAAGGCTTTTCCGAAGTACTCTCTAAAGGCTATTTCGGCGCGCTGAACGAGAAGCAAAAGGATTATGTGGAAGGCATCTTTAATTCCTCGCTGATGCTCAATGCGCTCATCAACGACATCCTTGATATCGCCTCGATCGACGCAGGTTATATGACGCTCGATGTCAAGGAATTCGACCTCAAGAAGGCGCTCGAAGAAGTCACTCCGATGCTGAAAGAAAAAATGGATCACGAAAAAGTGAAGTTCTATTTCGAGAGCTCGAAAGATATCGGTAAAATACTGGGTGACGAGAAGCGTATCGGCCAAATCACCGTCAATCTCGTGAATAATGCACTCCGCTTCACCAAAGAAGGCGATAGCGTATCGCTTAAAATCGGCACGTTGGAACAAGACCGCGTATTCATCAGCGTGAAGAATACCGGCAAAGGTATTCCGGCCTCTGAGCTGCCGCACATATTCGAAAAATTCTATAAGACACAACGCACGGAGAATGACAGCAAGCATATCGGCACCGCGCTTGCACTGCCGGTGGTGAAAAGCTTCATCGATCTGCACGGCGGACGGATCGATATCGTATCGGACAGCGATAAAGGTATGGAGATCACCTGTACCCTGCACCGCTTCAATAAAGAATTACTGAAAAGCAAATCCTCCGGCGCTAAAAAGAAGAAAGCCGCAGCAAGCTAGTATGGAAGAATTCGTTACAGACAGCCTCTCCCTTCCCGCTTTTGAGACGATAGCGAGGAATATTGCAAAAACGGTCCGGCGTCAGGATGTAGTGGCTCTTTCCGGTGATCTGGGTGCCGGCAAAACCACCTTCTCCCGCGCGTTCATCCGTACATTCCTGCCGACCGAAGGGGAAATCACGAGCCCGACGTTCAATCTTGTACAGCTATACAGCACGCCGGATTTCGATATCTGGCATTTCGATCTATACCGCTTGAAGTACGCAGAAGAGCTAACGGAGCTCGGCCTTGAGGATGCGCTGGAAAGTGGCGTGTCCCTCATCGAATGGCCTGAAATTGCCAAGCAAGTGTTGCCGAATGAGCGCTTGGAGATTTTTATCGAAAATGGTAAAAATAATGATGAACGCAGGCTACGTTTGCATTACTCGAATCACTGGAAAGACCGAATTCATGCCCTCTTCAAACTCTGATACCACCACCATTACGACGCGTGAGGCATTGATTAAGGGTTTCCTGGAGCGCAGCGGATTTAGCGCCGCTGAACGCCACAAACTGCCAGGCGATGCCTCTTTCCGCCGCTACGAACGCCTTATCCATAACGGCAAAAGCTACATGCTGATGGATGCACCACCCCCGAAAGAGAACGTACGCTCTTTCATGAATGTCGACCGCTACCTGATCAAGCAGCAGATGAGTGCTCCTGTCATCCTCGCCGATGACCCGGAAAATGGCTTCCTGCTCCTTGAGGATCTGGGTGTCGATAGCTATTCGCTCGTACTCAAAGCCGATATCAATAAAGAAGAGTCGCTCTACCTCCATGCGATGGAGGCGCTGATCCATGTACAGAATGCGCCGCTTCCCTCTGATATCCCGGATTATACGCGTGAGAAACTGCTGCAGGAAACCTTGCTCCTTACCGAATGGTATATGCCGCTGATCGGGCGTAGTGCTGCTGCCATTCAGAAATCCGAGGCAACCTATAAAAGCATCATGGAAAAATTGATTGCCACCATTCCACCCAGCCCGCGTGTGGTAGTGCTCCGTGATTACCATGCCGATAACCTGATGTGGCTGCCTGACCGCGAAACCTATAAGCGCGCAGGCCTCCTCGATTTCCAGGATGCCGTCATCGGCCATCCGGCGTATGACGTCGTATCGCTACTTGAAGATGCCCGCCGCGATGTGAGAAAAGAAACCGTAATCGCTTGCCTGGATTACTATCTCGCCAAACAGAAGGCATATGATAAAACCTCCTTCATGATGACCTATGCCTTACTCGGCGCACAACGTAACTGTAAGATCATCGGCATCTTCTCCCGCCTTGCAAAACGCGACGGTAAAAAGCATTACCTCGATATGATTCCGCGCGTATGGAACCATTTGACCCACGATGTCGCGCACCCTGCCCTTAAAGAATTAAAAGAGTGGCTGGATAGTGAATTCCCATCTGAACTCCGCAAACAAAAACCGGAACTCGTGTGAAAAGCTTCTTCCCTAAAACTGCGATGGTGTTTGCTGCCGGTAAGGGCGAGCGCATGCGTCCGCTCACTGAGCATACGCCGAAGCCACTCATCAAGGTCAATGGCAAACCGCTTATCGAATATTCTCTTGATAAGCTCGCCTATCTGGGTGTTACCCATGCGGTAGTGAACACGCATTATAAAGCCGAGCAGCTGCACGATTATCTGCGCCATTATACGAAGATGAAAATCACGGTTTCGCACGAACCCGAACTGCTGGAGACCGGTGGTGGGCTGATGAAGGCTCGCCCTCATTTGGGTAATGATCCGATCTTCGTTATCAATAGTGATATTATTTTCGTCGATAATCCAAAAGGCACACCGACACTCCAGCGTCTCGCAAACCACTGGCAACCGTTTATGGATATGCTGTTGCTGCTTCAGCCTAAGGACAAAGCCATCGGATACGATGGCAAAGGGGATTTTGATATCGGGGCACGCCAGCAGGTACTGAAATCGACCGATCCGGTACAGCCCTTCGTATTCGCGGGTGTACAGATATTCCATCCCCGTCTCCTCGACGGTATGGAGATCAAATCTTTCTCTCTCAATTATTTCTTTTTCCGCGCCATCCAAAAGGACTCCAGCCTGAAGGGCGTTTATGGCCTTCCGCACGACGGCAACTGGCTGCATATCGGCACACCCGACGGGGTGCAGAAAGCTACCGACTTCCTTAAAAGTCATCCTGAAGGCACACCACCCAAAGAGTGGTAGAGCCATTCCGCCTTTCTCACGTATTTATCTGATGAATTAAGTCGCGCCGCTGTTCGCGCCTGAACCGGAACCCGAGCCTGAAGAACTACCCGAGCCGGAGCTAGAACCAGAACCACTACCAGAGCCAGACGCGCTACCGGAACCCGAGCCTGAAGCACTACCCGATCCGCTACCGGAGGAGCTGCCAGAACCGCTGCCCGAGCCTGAAGAACTACCCGAGCCGCTGCCGGAACCCGAGCTAGAACCAGAACCACTGCCGGAGCCAGACGAGCTACCGGAACCTGATCCCGAGCCGCTACCGGAACCTGAGCCCGAACCGCTGCCGGAGCCGGAGCCTGAGCCACTACCGGAACCCGAACCAGAACCGCTACCGGAGCCCGAGCCACTACCGGAACCAGAACCAGAACCGCTGCCGGAGCCTGAACCACTGCCAGAACCTGAAGCGCTACCTGAGCCGCTGCCAGAGCTACTACCAGATCCACCCGACGAGCCCGAAGAACCACTACCACCCGAGCCACCGCCTGAACCACCGCCGGAGCCGCCACCAGAACTACCACCGCTGCCACCCGATGAACCAGATGCACCACTACCACCCGAACCACCACCGGAACTGCCACTGCTGCCTGGACCACCGCCACCCGCACCCCAGCCGCCGCTCCAATCTATCGGCGTGCCTTGCCATTGAGGGTTGATGTTAAGATCATAACCTGGGAATGTCTCAACGCTCGAGGTACCATTCATATCTTCCTCTTCCGCCGATTTACCAAGGCTACCGATCACACTTGTAGAAGGAATATTGTTGCCCCTGAGTTTCGGCATTGGGTCACATGCCCCTGCTGCCTTCTCAATGAAGCCAAAGACATCTTCTTCACGATAATAGGTACCTTGGTAAGGCTCTTCAAAACTCTGTACCGGCTTCGTCGGATCCTGGCCGATACGCGCTGGCGCACTGCAATAGAATGTCGTGGCATTACCCGTTGGGAGTGTACCCGTAAAGGTTTCCATATCGATCGGGTCGTTTACAGAACCCGGGCCACTATCCGGCATATCCCAGTTCGGACGATACACTTTAATACGTTTCCAGTTACGCTCATAGCACACTGCGATATCCGGGTTGTCGCACTTCCTGCCACGTGTGACAGCGGCATTCTCAAGCCAGATATAACGTTCGGTGGTCACATCCCAACGATCGGTGTTACCACACGTATCTTGGTATTTACCCCAGTTCTTCTCGGACACCTTTACCCACGGCTGGCTGCCTTCTTTCCATTCACATGGCTTTTCTGGGTTATAGCCTGACGGATTACTATCCGGCGCCGGCGGATTGGAATCGAAGTCATAACCTTGTGCCGACCAACCTTCCGGCAGGATCTTATCAAGCAAGCCCGGACCGGTTTGATCCACGTCGGTGGTCTCGAAACGACCCATATGATCCGGATCGCCTTCATAATAATGCTTGAAGCCGGTTTCCTCGACATAAGCGATATGGTTGATATACCCTGCGTCTTTCGGTGTGCCATCCGCATTACATTTATCCGGCGGATTACCAAGTTCCTGGCACGACTGACCACCCTTCTCGGCTGGATCGTCATCCGCTTCCTTGATCTCACTATCGTACATGATGAAGTCACCCGCACGGGCACATTTCAGGCCCTGATAGCCTTTCGATTTATAGCGCACACCCGTCGTCACGCCGCGCATCGTGAATTGGTTATTATATTTCCAGTTGACCCACAATTTAGAGTTCGGGTTTGCATTCGGGGCAAAGTTCGGGCCCGGATAACCACGCCATACCAGCGGCCAGACGATGGTATTCGTATAGGTGGTGTCATCTGAGGCATTGATTGGATCCTCGTTACCCACCATGAAGAAGCGGAAGCCGCCGCGACGCAGTACGTAATCAATTGCAGAACCAGACTTGAACGTTTTTTCGTAGTCGCACATGCAGTTCAGGTTGAACCAACGGCCACAACGCGCCTGATATAGCATCATTTCATACCAGCCGCCGATACCACAACCACGCGGCCCTTCGATCGCTTCCGCGACACGTTCATCTGGACCTTTTTTGAAGGAATCTTTCGCAATATTATAGGATGCCTCGTAACGTTGTTGCGAAATACCATTGTCGTCTTCGTAATCCGTCTGTTTCATATTGAGCGGAGGTGTCGGGAACGCGATCGTCGGCGCCATGAAAGGTGCCTTATCGAACGGGAATGCAAGCTGGTTGTTCGGGATGGATTTCACCGTCATCGCCAGATAACTTTGCGGCTCTTCGAACATCCAGCGGAGATTATATTTCTTATTGTCGGAACGATCGAGCAATGCCAGCTCTGACGGCACCGGCGTCGGCGACATATCACGCAGCAGAATCGGACATGCGATGTTACGTGCTTCGTAGAATGCACGTTTCCAGCGCTGCAGATTCGGTGTGATCATCGTGTCTTTGCAGATCTGCCATTCGTTCCACGGTGTGCTCGGATTATCTCTCGGGCAATGGCAGGAGAAGTCAGGTGCAGCGGTGAAAAATGCATCTGTGAAGCGCACATCGAAACGCAATACGCGGTAGTTCTGCATATCGATATCTTCATGCCTGTTGCCGAATTGATCGATGAACTTGCTGCAGCGTTTTGGATAATTGAAGAAATTCGCCAGGTCTTTACCACCCGCCGGGAGTGAAGAACCATCGCGGAAATAAATCTTCGCCGGATCTTCCGTATCGTTCGGGAAGGAGACGGCTTCACGCGGGCTATAAGGGTTACAGATCTCGTTGATACCTTCCGGCATCACGACTTCTCTGTTCGGTTTATTGGTCTGTAGTTCGCCATATACCAATTTGAAGTTCTTGATCGGCGCTTGGAAATCCGTAAAACGCACTTTGTTCTTTGCATATTCCGGACCATACATCTGTTCTGCAGTCGGGCGTTTTTTATCCACCGTCTCGATGATAGCACCGGTATCCGCCATGATGATCGGCGGTTTATCAAAGCTACCCGGGATTACGGTAATGCCGGTATCCTGGCCTTGGTCACCGATATAAAGTACGTCGTGGCCATTAAATTGAGGCTGCTCGTTTAATTTAAGCGCAGGGTCGCAACCGATTTCGTGTTCATACCCATATACGGTATGCATCGGATAATAGATCGTCGGCGGGAAGAAGGGCGTGTAGTTCCCTTTTGCATATTTACGGTCGAATTTCTCATAATAATCTTGTGGGAATTGGCCACTATAGGTTGCACAACCACGGATGCCAAAATACAGCTCACCCGAGGTGCTGGAACCTGAGCCATTGATCTTCTGGAATTTGAGATTCGGCGGAGAACCCGGCGGCGGACTATATTCGTTCACCTTTAAACGGCACACATCTTCTTCTGGTTTTAATTTGCCACGGAAGAAGAAGTTAAGAGAGTCATATAATTCGTTACGGATCAGCGGAACCTCTACAAGATAGCAGTCGTTCAATGTAATATATTCTGGACGCACGCGCGGCGGCTCCGGTTTCATGACGACACGGCCACACATCCTGTGGCGGTGCGTACGCTCCGCGAGATAGAGTTCCACGCATTGCTGGATCTTACGCATGTGGCCTGGGTTATAATAGACATCACGATCCGTGGGTTCCGGATCGGTAAGGTACCAGTTTTTATTGATGTTATTTTCGTCGCCGAGTGAATTACTTTTGAGCGGTGTGTAGTGTTCACGCGGGCCTGGCATACTGATATATTTCTTACCACCCGTGATCGCACCGATCACAGTCCCTACCGTACCTGAGCCTGGGGGCGGCGAATCATCGTTGTTCCTGTAGTTAATGAAGTAGCTGCAAAAACGGTTCAGATCGTCGATATTATCATCGCGCGCACACGTATAGACTTTCTCACGCTCAGACCAGTTGCTGAGGTAGTTGAACACCGGACGGTAACAGAACGGATCGAGAACTAAACGTTCATCATCCGGCAACATAGAGCTGTTCGGATCGGACGGGTCTTTGGGTTTGGTGATACGTTTGCGCGGGTCATAGACACCGGTGATGTCTTCGTAGACCGGGTCGGCACCATAATAGACTTTACTGACACCCGGAACGGTGCGGTCGCCTTTCAGTGCGGGATCGGTGGCTTCAGGACCTGCGGCGATAGCATTATAAGGCTGAGACACAGACAGACCGGAAGCCAGCCCCATCATAATAAGGAGCACCAGCGTCAGACCGTTTTTACGTACAAATCTAAACATCCATACCGTGTTGTAGTATTGTCCCAGCTAAGCAATTATTCTTTAATAAATACTGTGTTAATTTGTAAAATTAAAGACAAGTTTGCACAGTATGCTATGTAAGCTATAATACCACATGCGAGTTAACAATAAGTTAATAAACGGACAATTTTAGATAAATTTGTGACGAAATTGCACCTCACCAGCACCCCTGAAGTCAGTCAGGAAATCACGCGGAATATCCAGTCGAAACAATACTTTTCGGATGCCGTGGACTGGTATATGGACAAGTATGTTTACCCCGTTACGCAGCGTACCTTCCTCGCCATCGTCACCGTCGTATCCTTCATCACCGCCGTTGTAGCCATCATCATACTGGTGAGTCTACTGCCTTTGAGCGAACGCGTGCCCCTTGCCGTCTCTGTCGGCTCCCGCGTGGATGAATATACCGGGGTCAAATATATCGGTAAGCAGGAGGAGGATTCCAACGACTCCGTGGTGAAATACCTCACCGGCCGTTATATCAAGATGCGCGAAAGCTACGATTTCGAGAACTTAAAGAACATCATCGAATATGTGCGTTACTATACGGAGCCGGCTGACTTCCAGAACTATAACACCTTCATGAGCACCGAAACGAATCCGAACAGCCCGATTCTGGTGTATAGAAACCACACCAAACGCTCAATCGAAATAATTGACGTCGTCAAGATCAGTCGTGAGGAAGCAGGTATCACAACACCAGGTGTACAGCGGATTGTAGCGAGTTTTAAGGTAACTGAAAAAGGCCTGGGACAAGAAAAAACCAGTTTATGGAAAGCACGCGTTGATGTACATTTCTCTGATGTGGTCTATTATAAAGACACGAAGAAATTTGCTCCTTTGGATTTCAAAGTGATACATTACGAAGCAAAGCAGGTTGAAGGATGAAACGACACTTTCTAGCTCTCACTACCGCATCTGTGCTCGCACTGACCCTTCCCTATGCAGCACATGCCCTGCAAGAAGCAACACCGCTCGCGATCGACAAACGTCTGCGTACACTCGTCTATGATCCCAACGAAGTCTATAAATTCGTCGGCCATTATAAATATCAATCCAGTATCGAACTTTCTGCTGAGGAAGAAGTCGTCACCATCTCCATGGGCGATTCGCTCGCATGGCAAGTAACGCCAAGTGGTAACCGCATCTTCTTAAAACCGATCGAGCCGGATGCGACCACGAACATGACGGTCATCACCAATAAACGTATTTACCACTTTGAACTGTATGGACAAGAAGCACAAGGGATCCGCGATGAAGACATGGTCTTCCAGGCCCGCTTCCAGTACGCCGACGACCCTTCAAGCAGGGAAATCCAACGGTTCTCGACCGATGATTTCCCGGATATCGAAAACGAGCCAGGGAAGTTCAACTTCAATTACACCATCTCCGGGTCTGAATATATCTCACCGCTCAAAATCTTCGATGACGGCGAATTCACCTACTTCCAATTCAAGAACAAGAATGCGGAACTCCCGGCTTTCTTCGTAGTCGACTCCGAAGGCAAAGAAGCCGCGATCAACTACCGTATGCAAGGCGACTATCTGGTGGTCGAACGAGTGTCGAGTCAATTCACGCTCAGGAATGGCTCTGACATCGCCTGCGTGTTCAACGAAGTACTGCCACTTCGCTCTGCACCGCCGAAACCGAAGCGTAAGTTCCTCGGCCTCTTCTAGAAAATCATTATTTAACAGCTAGTTGAGGATTCAGAGACGGATCCTCAAGGTGGCCTCTCTGTTTCCTCAAAAATAGAGAATATCTATCGACAACATCTTGAAAATCGGTTAGAAACTTGGCTCCTTAAAATTCTTGAGGATATATGGAACTGAACGGCGCAGCGATAATCATTAAGGCACTCATCGACCAGGGCGTGGATACCGTGTTTGGCTATCCCGGTGGTGCGGTACTGCCGATCTACGATGAAATCTTCAAGCAGAACAAGCTTCGCCATATTCTCGTCCGCCATGAGCAGGCAGCCGCGCATGCCGCAGAAGCCTATGCGCGTTCGACCGGCAAGACCGGCGTGATCCTGGTCACCTCCGGCCCGGGTGCGACGAACACCATCACGGGGCTGACCGACGCATTACTCGATAGTATCCCGGTGGTTTGCTTAACCGGTCAGGTCGCAACGCATCTCATCGGCTCGGATGCCTTCCAGGAAGCCGACACCGTCGGCATCACGCGCGCCTGCACGAAACACAATTATCTCGTCAAAGACGTGAACGATATCGAACCGACGATCGCGGAAGCATTCTATATCGCAAGCTCCGGCCGTCCGGGCCCTGTCGTCGTCGATATCCCGAAGAACCTGCAACTCCAGCCGGTGAAATATAACGGCAAGATCAAAGTATCGCGTCCGTCGTATCGCCCGGCATTCAAAGGCGACAAGAAAGCGATCGCGCAAGCGGTCGAACTGATGGCGAACGCGAAAAAGCCTGTGTTCTACACCGGTGGTGGCGTGGTGAACGCGGGTGATAAAGCCGCGAAGCTCCTCACCGAATTCGTGCATATAACAGGCTTCCCGATCACGAATACGCTGATGGGGCTTGGCACTTTCCCGGCTTCGGATAAGCAATTCCTCGGTATGCTCGGCATGCATGGCACATATGAAGCGAACAACGCGATGCATGATTGCGACGTGATGATCAACATCGGCGCGCGTTTCGACGACCGTATCACCGGCCGCCTTGATGCATTCTCGCCGAACTCCAAGAAAATCCACGTCGATATCGATTCATCGTCGATCAATAAGAACGTATTCGTCGATATCGCGATCGTGGGCGATGCCGGCTCCGTGCTCGAAGACATGATCGCGATCTGGAAACAGAAGAAATATAAAGCCGATGCAGCAGCGCTTAAAACCTGGTGGGCGCAGATCGAGAAATGGCGTGAGCGTAAATCGCTCTCTTACAAACAATCCGGCAAGGTTACCAAGCCGCAATACGCACTCGACCGTTTGAACGCGCTCGTCAAAGGCAAAGATGCGTATGTGACGACCGATGTCGGCCAGCACCAGATGTGGGCCGCGCAATATCTCGGCTTCGAGAAACCACGCCGGTGGCTTACTTCCGGCGGTCTCGGCACAATGGGCTACGGTTTACCTGCCGCGCTCGGTGTACAGATCGGCAATCCGGATAAACTCGTGTTCTGCGTGAGCGGTGAAGCCTCGATCCTGATGAACATCCAGGAGCTCTCCACCATCGTGCAGTATCGCTTACCCGTCAAACTCATCATCCTGAACAACCGCTATATGGGTATGGTCCGTCAGTGGCAGGAACTGTTCCATGGCAATCGCCATTCCGAATCGTATATGGACGCGCTGCCGGATTTCGTCGCACTCGCGGAAGCGTTCGGTGTACGTGGCCTGCGCTGCGAAGACCCGAACAAAGTCGACGATACGATCAAGGAAGCGATCAAGCACAAAGGCCCGGTCATCATCGACATGCTCGTCGACCAGAACGAGAACGTCTACCCGATGATCCCGGCGGGTGCAGCACATAATGAAATGAAACTCTCCCCGTACGATAAAGACGTGAAAGTGGATGAAGAAGAAGCAAGGATGCAGGTCTGATATGGCAAAAACAGCAACCAAATCTGCAAAGAAAAATACGAAAGTGACGGCTCCGGATAAGCGCTCCAAGATTCAGGAACGTCGCACGCTTTCCATCATCGTCGATAACGAATTCGGCGTACTGGGGCGTGTCATCGGCCTGTTCTCGGGTCGTGGCTACAACATCGAAAGCTTAACTGTCAGTGAAGTCGACCACGATACGAACATCTCGCGCATCACGATCGTTACCACCGGTGCACCGGCGATCATCGACCAGATCAAGGCGCTCTTAGAGCGTATGGTGCCGGTCTACACGGTGCGCGACCTCACCACCCTAAGCCCGCATATCGAACGCGAAGTGGGCCTGTTCAAGATCGTAAGCGAAGGCAAAGAGCGCGTGAGCGCGCTTGGTATCGCGGATCGTTTCGGTGCGCGCGTGATCGATTCTACCGATCATTCGTTCATCTTCGAACTGTCCGATACGCCGCCGAAGCTCGATAAATTCATCCGTCTCTTAAAACCATACGGCTTGAAAGAAATCTGCCGCACGGGGGTGACTGCCATCTCCCGCGGCGATGAATACATTCAACTGGATCAACCTAACGAGGATTAATCATGAAAGTTTATTACGATAAAGACGCTGACCAGAATCTGATCAAAGGCAAAAAAGTCGCCATCATCGGTTATGGTTCGCAAGGCCACGCACACGCACAGAACCTGAAAGATAGCGGTGTGAAAGAAGTCGTCATTGGCCTGCGCGATACATCTTCCAGCGTAGAAAAAGCGAAAAACGCAGGTTTCGTTGTGAAAGAACCGGCCGAAGCGGTCAAAGACGCGGACGTCGTCATGATCCTGGTTCCGGATGAATTCCAAGCGAACCTCTATTCAAATGAAATCAACGGCAACATCAAAGAAGGTGCCGCTCTCGCGTTCGCACACGGCTTAAACATCCATTTCGGCCTGATCAAACCGCGTGCTGACCTCGACGTGTTCATGGTCGCCCCGAAAGGCCCTGGCCACACGGTGCGTTCGGAATACAAAAAAGGCGGTGGTGTTCCTTGCTTGGTCGCCGTTCACCAGAACCCGACCGGCAATGCGCTGAAGATCGCCCTCTCCTACGCTTCCGGCGTGGGTGGTGGCCGCTCTGGCATCATCGAAACCAACTTCAAGGAAGAGTGCGAAACGGATCTGTTCGGCGAACAGGCTGTGCTGTGCGGTGGCCTCACCGCGCTCATGAAAGCGGGCTTCGAGACGCTCGTGGAAGCGGGCTACGCTCCTGAGATGGCATATTTCGAGTGCGTGCATGAAATGAAACTCATCATCGACCTCATCTACGAAGGTGGCATGGCGAACATGCGCTACTCCATCTCCAACACGGCGGAATACGGCGATTACATCACCGGTCCGAAAATCGTGACGGCGGAGACGAAGAAAGCGATGCAAGGCGTCCTGAAAAATATCCAGAACGGCAACTTCACCAAAGAATTCATCGATGACGCTAAAGGCGGCTACAAAAAGATGAATGCGTTCCGTGAGGAGAACAAAGCACACGGTATCGAGAAAGTCGGTACGGATCTGCGTGCGATGATGCCGTGGATCGCGAAGAATAAACTGGTCGATAAGAAAGTCGCTTAGGCTTTTTTAGTGTCAGAAAGCAAAAAAGGCCACCCATCCTTGGGTGGCCTTTTTTCGTTGATGTGAGGTACTTCCGTGTACCCTTCAGAGATGACATTCGACATGAAATCTGAAGTGCAGACTTGAAGTGAACGACAGGAAAAACGCTTCAGACTCTATAAACCCCCAGAGTCTTTGCGCCCTTCCCTCATTCCATCAATTCACCCCCTCGCGGCCTTGCCGCTTTGCCTCGTGAACCTCGGCGCGGTCCACAGGGATCTCCTTCGAAGCGACTGTCCCGATCTTGACCCGGTCGCCGTCGATTTCCACGACTTTGACACGAACCAACTGACCGCCGATGTTCAGGACAATCTCTTCGTCCTTCTTCCGTGACAAGACCAGCATAATGCTAGGCCTCCTTGTCCCACGGTCCAAGGTGGGGGACACACCATACAGAGGTCACATCGATGCTCCCAGTTTCCTACTGAGTATTCACACCGATGCTATTGCGACCTCTATATTTTCAAACAATACCGCCAGCGTAGCAAACCCTTAAAGTTATGGCTATAATGCGTTGCCCGCAAAGTGAAGATTTAACCTGATTGTAACAATCGATGAACGATAGCATCCTCAAAAAACTCACCGAACGCTTTGCCGAACAGGGCTTTACCCTAGCCCTTGCACCTGAGATCGAATTCTATATCGAAGGTGGCGCAATCACCGATGCTTTGAAGGATGAATGCTACGAACAATTCGGAAAGGCAGGCATCTTGAGCTTTGAAATCGTGCCCGAAGAAGCAGAACACCACCACGAAATCGCATTGGTGCCGATAAACGATCCTAGCGTCGCCGCAGAGAATTTGCTGAAAGTGAAAGACATCATCCGCAAGACCGCGAAGAAACACAAACTCACTGCGCGCTTCGATGCAAAACCTTATCCTGAGAAACCAGGCAGTGGCCTGCATATCCATGTAAGCATTCTATGCAACGGCAAGAACCTCTTCGAGAAGAAGGGGGACGAGCCAGAGACGGAAGATATGCTCCACGCTATCGGTGGACTTTGTGCCACCATGCCGGAAGCGATGATCTATTTCGCGCCTACCGAAGAATCGTACGCGCGATTCACCTCCTCGATCAACACCACGCAGGAAGGTATCTCCCGCCATAATAATGCACCCGTCACCGTCAGCTGGGGTGGCAATAACCGGACGACCGCGATCCGTATCCCTGCCTCTACCATCGACCCTAGCTTGCGCCACATTGAACACCGTGTCGCAGGGGCGGATGCCGACCCCGTGCAGGTGATCGGTGCGGTGCTGGCCGGTATATACCATGGCATTACCCAGAAAGTTACACCGCCCGAGCGCACGTACGGCAATGCGTACGATGCACAATATAACCTTCCACTGCTGCCAAAGGATATCGATGAGGCCAAGCATTATTTTGAAAAAGGAACGATCCTAAGGACGTATCTTACGGCGGGTTAAGCGCGAACGGCCTTCGCGATTTTGCTGATGAGTGCCAGACCCTGCTTCGGGCTTTTCTGCGCGGCCTCTACGAATGCGGAGCCTACCACCACCGCATCCGCAAAGCCGGAAACTTTCTTTGCATGCTCTGGTGTCTTGATACCGAAACCGACCGCGATCGGCAGCTTGGTTTGCTTCTTCAGACGTTTCACGGATTTCTCGACTTCTGCATAATTCGCGGTCTTCGTACCGGTGACACCTGCGATCGAAACGTAATACACGAAGCCGGAGGCATTACGGAGCACCACCTTCGCACGCTGGTCGTCTGTCGTGGGCGTAGTCAGTTTCACAAGCGAAAGTCCTGCCGGACGTGCAATATCGGTGAATTCAGATTCTTCTTCTGGCGGCAGATCGACGATGATGACACCATCCACACCCGCATCCAGTGCATCGTGTACGAAATCTTTTACACCGTAGCAATAAATCGGATTGTAGTAGCCCATGAGAATGAGCGGTGTTTCATTATCCCCTTTACGGAACTCTTTCACCATACCGAGTATTTTCTTCAAGGTCGCACCGGCTTTGAAGGCACGCACCGCTGCGCGCTGGATGGTCGGGCCATCTGCCATCGGGTCGGTAAACGGAACGCCAAGTTCAATCAGATCCGCGCCGGCTTTCGGAAGCGCCTTCAATAAAGAGAGAGAGGTCTTGAGCGATGGGTCACAACCCATCATGTACGTGACAAGCGCTGCCCTACCCTCAGCCTTCAATTCTGCAAACCGCTTCTCGATGCGTTTATTGCTCATAAGCCGCCCAGATGCTCTGCTACAGTGAAGATATCTTTATCACCACGGCCACAGATGTTCACGATGAGGAGTGTATCCCTGCTCATCTTCCCTGCTTCGCGGATGACATAAGAGAGTGCATGGCTCGGCTCAAGCGCCGGAATGATACCTTCAAGTGTCGCACACAGTTGTAATGCCGCGAGCGCTTCTTTATCAGTCGCCGATTCGTATTTCACACGGCCGATTTCATGCAGGTACGCATGCTCAGGGCCAATGCCCGGATAATCAAGACCAGCGGAAATGGAATGCGTCGGTGCGATCTGGCCGTCATCGTCCTGAAGGATGTAGGTGCGGTTGCCATGCAATACACCTACTTTGCCTTTCGCGATCGAGGCAGCCGTCTGTTTCGTATTTACACCTTTGCCGGCAGCTTCCACCGCAACCATCTTCACAGATGCATCATCCAGGAACGGGTGGAATAATCCAATCGCATTGGAGCCGCCACCGATACATGCCACCAGCACATCCGGCAGACGGCCTTCGGCCTTCTTGATCTGTTCTTTTGCCTCGATGCCCATGACGGATTGGAAATCACGCACCATCATCGGATACGGATGCGGACCCGCAGCAGTACCGATGAGGTAATAGGTATCATGCACATTCGCGACCCAGTCACGCAATGCTTCGTTCATCGCGTCCTTAAGCGTCGCGCTACCCGAATCCACCGGGCGCACTTCTGCACCGAGCAATTTCATACGGAACACGTTCGGCTTCTGGCGCTCCATGTCTTTGGCGCCCATATAAATCACACATTGGAGATTGAAGAGCGCGCAGACGGTCGCGGTCGCAACCCCGTGCTGCCCTGCCCCGGTCTCCGCGATGATGCGCTTCTTGCCCATGCGCTTTGCAAGGAGGATCTGCCCCATGCAATGGTTGATCTTGTGTGCACCCGTATGGTTCAACTCATCGCGCTTGAAGTAGATTTTAGCGCCGCCCAGATGTTGCGTCAGCCGTGCCGCATGATAGAGCGGACTCGGACGGCCGGCAAAATGCTCAAGATAGTAATCGAGTTCTTTCTGGAAAGCCGGGTCATGCTTCGCTTTTTCATAGGCACGTTCGACCTCCAGGAGCAATGGCATCAAGGTCTCAGCAACAAAACGCCCGCCGAAGAGACCAAAATGGCCATCGCTATCCGGAAGATGATTCAGTTTCTTACTCATTTATGCCTTCTTCACCGCCTCGATGAATTCTTTGATAAGTGCAGGGTCTTTCACCCCCGGAGAAGATTCAATGCTGGAAGACACATCTACCATCTTTGCGCCACTCACCCGTATCGCCTCGGCTACGTTTGTAGCGTTGAGTCCGCCCGAAAGCAACCATGGCGATGTGATCCTGCGGTTTTTTATCAGGTTCCAATCGAATGCAAGGCCGTTACCGCCCGGGAGTGCTGATTCCGGTGCGCGTGCATCGAACAGCATCATGTCGGCGACCTTACTGTATTTACCCCATTCGGAGACATCGTCTGCCGAGCGTACCTTGAATGCTTTGATAATCGGGATACTGAACGATGCACGGATATCGCGCACACGTTCCGGCGTTTCACTGCCATGCAACTGGATATAATCCGGGCGGAACACAGCGAGGATATCCCTGATCTGTGCATCCGTAGGATCCACCATCACCGCTACTTTCTTGATACCCACAGGAATATCCGAGGCAAGGGCTTTGGCATCAGGATGCTTTTTTCAGGTATTCATTACGCACGGTAACCGCCGTGCTGCCGGAAAGGTTTCGCTCGATACGCATGGCCGCAAGTTCATTCTCCAGCGCCTCGATCTTTTTCTTGTAGGCACGATCATGTTTGATGCGCTTCACTTTCGTCCAGAGTGAACCAAAAAGCGAGATCACGACACCCAGGATAATCGAAAGAAAGAATAATACGAAAACCGGAAGGGTTGCCACCACGCCAAACGGAAACAAACTGATATCCACCGGTTGGCGATTGCCGACCGCAAATACGACAATGACGAAGGCAGCGAGGCCAACGACTATCCATTTTAGGAGTTTCACGGGGAGACTCTAAACCTTATTGCTGAGGCTTATTGATGCGCTCACGCAGTTCTTTACCCGCACGGAAGTACGGAGAGAAACGCTCATCCAGCGTAACGACTTCGTTGGTTTTCGGATTGCGTGCCGTACGTGCTTTACGTTGGCGCACAGAGAAGGAGCCAAAGCCACGGAGTTCCACACGGTCACCACGCGCAAGTGCTGCAGTGATTTCGTCAAACACGGTTTCTACCAGTTTCGTAACGTCCTTTAAAAACAGATTACGATGCTTCTCAGTCAGTATACGGATGATCTCGGATTTCGTCATGGTATGCCCGTGTCGTTAAGATGTAAATTCAATTTATCACTATATTCAGTGGGTTACTATACCATCTTGATAAACAGACAACAACCCCTGAAGTGACACTTTCTCAAAAATTCTTTTAAAGGGCATAAATCCGCCTAAAAACGCCCCAAAACCCTCATCCGGCTTCTTTTCGGTCTTATAATCATGCACTTCGATGGAATCAGACAGGCCTTTTTCCTTCTTGAGCCAGGCTACCGCCTGCTGTTCATTGCCGATTTCGTCGATTAATTTGAGGGAAAGTGCCTGTCTACCGGTAAAAATACGGCCATCGGCGAATTCGAGTACCTTTTCACGCGGCATTTTGCGGCTTTCGACGATCATATCGACGAATACGTTATAGAAGTCCTTGATGAGTGATTCGATCGAGGCGCGGCCTTCCGGTGTCAGTTTTTCGGTCGGGCTTGGGATCGCCTTCAAAGGAGAGGATTTGATAGTGACGAAATCCACGCCGAGTTTTTTAGCAAGATCCACCACTTCGGCACTTTGCAGTAGCACACCGATCGAACCGGTGATCGTCCCATCGCGTGCGAAGATGCGTTCTGCTGGCAGCGATGCCATATAGGCAGCCGACGTTGCCATCGTCCCCATGACCGTCACGGTCGGTTTCGCTTTCGCCACCTCTTTCAGTTCGCGGTAAAGGTCTTCACCACCCACCACTGTTCCACCCGGGCTGTTGATCGCAACGATCACGGCCCTGACGTGGTCATCTTTCGTGAGTGCTTCCAAGCGTTCGTTGCGGTGTTGGTCTTCCTCGATGATGCCGTCAATCGTGATACGCGCGATGTAGCTACCGCCTGGCGCTATACCCAGCATTTCAGAGAACGAAAGGAAACCCAGGATGATACCGAGCATGATGGCGATACCCTGCCAACGCTTGATCTGCGATTTCAGACGGACGCGGTCGAGTAACGTATCGGCAGAGAGGGGCATAAGGACCTATAAGTAAATGACGGACGTACGTTAATAAAAAAAAGGTGGCGTTTCAAGTGAAACACCACCTTTTTTGTTACTTAAACGAAAGCGAGGTTATTTTTTCTTTTTCGCTTTGGTTTCGCCTTCAGCATCAGTATCGTCTTTCTTTGCTTTAGACTTTTTCTCTTTCGATTTGTCGAGAGCTTTACCCAGGATATCGCCGAGGCTCGCGCCAGAATCGGTCGAACCGTATTCTGCCACTGCACGTTTTTGCTCTTCGAGTTCGAGTGCCTTGATAGACAGAACGACTTTACGAGCCGCTTTGTTCACCGAGATCACTTTCGCATCGACACGGTCGCCTACTGCGAAGCGTTCCGGACGTTGCTCGACACGGTCGCTCGAGAGATCAGCGCGTTTGATGAACGCACTGATGCCATCAGCCACCGTCACTTCGATACCGTCGTCTTTCACTGCGCTCACCGTGAAGGTAGAGACACCGTTACGGGTGAGGCCGCCGAGAACATCGGAAGAACCACCCGCATTAGCAGAACCTTGTGCCGGACCACCTTCGGTCAGTTGTTTCAGACCAAGGCTTACGCGCTCTTTATCCGGTTCGACACCGAGAACTACCACTTCGACCTGTTGGCCTTTGGTGTAGTTTTTGATTTCAGCGTCTGGGTTGTTCCACGCTACGTCAGAGACGTGTACGAGACCATCAACACCTTCCGGCAGACCGACGAAGATACCGAAGTCAGCGACGTTTTTCACTTCACCCGTGATTTTCGTGCCTTCCGGATATTTCGTACCGAAGTTCGCCCACGGATTGTCTTCGCACTGTTTCATGCCGAGGGAGATGCGGTGTTTGTTCATATCGATATCGAGAACAACCACTTCGACTTCTTGGCTCGTAGAAACGATTTTGCTCGGATGGACGTTTTTCTTCGTCCAGCTCATTTCAGAAACGTGCACCAGGCCTTCGATGCCCGGAGCGAGTTCCACGAATGCACCGTAGTCCGCGATGTTGGTGACACGGCCTTTATGGCGGCTACCGACCGGGAACTGGGTCTCGACACCCTGCCACGGAGAATCTTCGAGCTGTTTCATGCCGAGGGAAATACGCTTCGTATTTTCATCGAACTTGATCACTTTTACGTCGATCTGTTGGCCGAGAGAGAGCACTTCAGACGGATGATTGATACGTTTCCAAGAGATATCGGTCACGTGGAGCAGGCCATCGACAGAACCGAGGTCGATGAACGCACCGTAGTCGGTGATGTTCTTCACGGTACCTTTCAGCACCTGACCTTGCGAGATCTTCGAGAGCACTTCATCGCGCTCAGCAGAACGCGACTCTTCGAGGATCGCACGGCGAGAAACCACGATGTTGCCACGTTTGCGGTCCATTTTCAGGATCTGGAACGGCTGGCGGATACCCATCAGCGGGCTCACGTCTTTCACCGGACGAACGTCTACTTGCGAACCCGGGAGGAACGCTACCGCGCCACCGAGATCCACCGTGAAGCCGCCTTTAACGCGGCTGAAGATCACACCTTCAACGCTTTCGCCTTTGGTGTGTGCTTGTTCGTATTTCACCCATGATTCTTCACGGAGTGCTTTTTCGCGGGAGAGAACTGCTTCACCCTGGCGGTTTTCCAAACGCTCGATGAATACGTCGATCTCGTCGCCGACTTTGATTTCTTCCGGTTCGCCGAGGCGGACGAATTCACGGTATTGGATACGGCCTTCGGTTTTGCCACCGATGTCCACGATCACGAAATCTTTATCGATATTGATGATGTTACCTTTTACGACCGTGCCTTCTTTATTGACATTGGTCTGCTCCAGAAGCTCGGCGAAATTTTCACCGGTGGAGAATACAAAATTTTCAGCTGCGCTGCTTTTAGCCATTGGGGTAGTACTTTCTTTGAGCCATGCTAGGGTTGATGAATGACAGCGAAAGCAACGGCTCGTATGCTTCAGGCTGTCTTTTACAGATGCTGGGAACAGAGGCGCTATGCGCGCTTGGAGAGGACGACCGAGAGCACTTTTTCGAAAACCTCGTCCATATTCATATGGGTGGTATCCAGTTTAAAGGCATCTTTGGCGGCCATCATCGGGGCCAGCTTGCGGCTGGCATCCCGTGCATCGCGATCTTTAAGTTCCCGCAAAATGTCGCCGTATATAACCTGTTTCCCGAGTGCTTGCAACTGTTTAAATCGGCGTTCTGCGCGGGATTCCACGCTTGCGGTGATGAAAAACTTGGCTTCTGCATCCGGGCACACCACCGTGCCAATATCACGGCCATCCAAGACAGCCCCTTTGGGGTCGGATGCCACATTGCGTTGGAACTCGAGCAAACCGGCTCTCACCGCTGGAATCGCCGATACCATCGAAGCCGCCTTTGAGACCGCCTCACCGCTTAAATCCAGTCGTACGATCTCTTCCAGGGAAATCGGCTTACTGGCAACCTGGCCGGCAAACTTTGCTTCCGGTGAATTATGATTCATGACAGATTCAATATTAATGACTTCTCTCAATACCTTACAACCAACATAGCGGTATAGAAGGCCGGTATCGAGGTGCACCATACCCAGATGTGAAGCCAAGCGTTTGCCAAGCGTGCCCTTGCCAGAGGCCGCGGTGCCATCAATGGCGATAACGAACGGTTTTTGGGTCATATATCAGGCAATTAACAGCACTTTGGCTATTTTGCAAGGGTTTACTGCATTTCATAATACTGTAATGCTTCAGGAACATAATACGTACTGATTATTTGTGCCAGTCGGTACTTTACTCCACGCGGGATGACAAAGGGGTCATCTGATACAGGGCGCGTGGCATCGAATATCCTAATCTTCGCTCCACGAAGTAAAACCAGAGAGGAAGAGGTCAAGCGATGAAAATACTCCAATCGCTTGTCTTGTTGTCGTGGGGGGCAGCCTTGTGCGTACGTAACAAGGAAATCGCACCCATACCCGAACTCCGGCAGCTCATTTTCTACACTGGATTCGTACTACTCTGCTTCGGGATATGGCTCTTAACAAGCGAGCCCAATCCTGAAGATAAATAAAGCCGCCACCTACCCTGGGCGGCTTTTTTATTTGCTGGATTTTATCTTCGCGCCGAGCTTGTTCATCAGCTTAGCGAAATCCGGGAAGCTCGTGTTGATCATGCTGCCGTCATCCACTGTCACCGGCTTCTCGCTCACCATACCCATCACCAGGAACGACATCGCGATGCGGTGATCCATATGCGTTTTGATGTTTCCGCCACCCTTCACCTTATCCGCACCAAACACGATAAGACTATCTTTGCCTTCTTTTATTTTGACACCGCAGGATTCAAGCCCACGTGCGATGGCAGATAAACGGTCGCTCTCCTTCACGCGCAGTTCTTCTAAGCCCAGCATTTCGGTTTTCCCTTTTGCGAAGGATGCCGCAATGCTCAAGATCGGGTATTCATCGATCATGGAAGCCGCACGTTTTGCTGGAACCTTCACACCTTTCAGTTTGCTGGTCTTGGCGACGATATCCGCCACCTCCTCACCTGCAACGGTACGCTTATTCTTGAATGCGATGTTCGCACCCATTTCCTTGAGTGTAGTGAAAAGGCCTGTACGATGGATGTTCATACATACATTCGTTACGGTCACTTCGGACTTCGGTGTAATCAGTGCGGCAACAATTAAAAAAGCTGCCGAAGAAGGATCTGCCGGCACCACGATATTCTGTGCTTTCAATTCCGGCTGGCCTCGCAGTTTGATCACGACCCTGCCCTTCTCTTTTTTCACTTTGATATCCGCACCCATACCTTTCAGCATGCGTTCGGTGTGATCACGTGTCGGCGTTTTTTCGATCACCGTCGTAACACCCTGCGTATTGAGCGCTGCCATCAACACCGCGGATTTCACCTGTGCAGATGCGACCGGGACTTCGTATGTAATCGGGAGTGTTTCCGAGGTACCGCGGATCGTGATCGGCATCAACCCACCTTCACGCGAGATAATCTCCACACCCATTTTTTCGAGCGGAAGCGTCGCACGCTTCATCGGACGCTTACGAAGCGAGGCATCGCCATCGAACGTGCTTGCGAAATCATACGGGGATACGAGCCCCATCATGAGTCGCGCCGCCGTGCCGGAATTGCCCATATCGAGCACACCTTCCGGCTCCTGTAGCCCGCCCGTGCCCAAACCATTCACTTTCCAGACATTACCTTTGCGCGCGATCCCAACACCCATCATCTGGAGCGCCTTCGCCGTATGGATCACATCTTCACTCTCGAGCAAACCTTTTACGGTCGAGACCCCGATCGCCTGCGAAGACAACATCAGCGCGCGGTGTGAGATCGATTTATCGCCCGGAACGGTCACCTTGCCCTTCAGCGCGGAAACAGAAGTAGAGATAAGTGGAGAGGGTTTATATGCTTTGCTCATTCGCTGCTCTTATCATAATGCTCGCGATCACGCCATAGCCTTCGATCCATGCCTGTCTTATAGACGGTGTGAAATCATCTTTTTGGAAAAAGGCTAGGGTTTCGATCAGTGCTGCACCGATGGTCATATAATCATCCATGCGTATACCCATGCGTTTGAAGCGCACGCCCATCTGCTGCGCAATACCGTTGATGGAATCCATCTTAGAGAGTCCTTTTACGAAAGTCGTGAAGGTTGCCATCAAGCGTTTTCCTTTCGGATCATCTGCAAATAACGGCTTCAGTTTGGGATCGATCGCAAAAAGCATCGTCAGGAATTTCTTTGCTACTTTCTCGGTGATGGGAACAGTCTTATTGAAAGACTGTTGAACCAATTTGATCTGTTCGGGAGTCATTTTCCCTAGAATGCCTTCCAGCGGATACCACCGATGACAAAACCCACCTTACCGGAAACAGCACCAAGAGGCAGCAACACCGTGCGGAATTTTATATGCACTTTATGGGAATTCACGAAACTGGAATCCACTTCGAGCGGTTTGCCGGTCTTTACGACCTGTGCAAGATGTTCCGATACTTTAGGATCAGATGTCGAGACGAGATGTCTTGCCTCCTCTTCACTGACATGATCGCCAAAGGATTTGATCAGGTTCTCGCCGAGATATGTATATTTGAAATGGCCAATACCACTCGCATTATCGAGTTGCACAAGGAAGCAGTTGGGCCAGATGTCTTTCACTTGATCAGGATCGAACTCACCTTCCAGTGGAAAATCACGGGCGCCCCGAAGGTTATCCCAATAAGTGCTTAAGGTATCGATGAGACGGTATTGTGCTGCCATATGCCTGGCATATTATCTGTTGTTAGGCTTCTCTGCAAGTACTGTCCCAGCCAAATACAGGGAACCACAGATCACCACACGCTTCTTGCCCGGATAGGACTTTTCTGCGAAGCCGACCGCTTGCTTTACACTATCAGCCGATTCCGTCTCGGGGATATATTGCGAAGCGATACTTTCCAACCTTCGTGGAAATGCCGATAAGGCTTCCTTTGGGATAGACACGGCGATCAATCGCTCCACTTTGCCTTCGAACGACTTGATAAAGCCATCGATATCTTTATTGGCAAGCATACCCATCACCAGCACGGTCGGCATGGGCTGTTTTGCATTTTCGGCAACGATAAAATCAGCGAGCACCTTTCCACCATCTTGATTATGCCCCCCATCGAGCCATAATTCACTCCCGGCAGAAAGCGGCGTACCATACCAATCAAGCGGCAATGCTTGCAGGCGCGCGGGCCATTCGGCGTTCTGCAAACCTTGGATGATATGCGCATCCGTTACTTTGAAATCCGTTAATTGCTCGATTGCCGCGACAGCCGTCGCTGCATTGATCTTCTGATGTGCACCTTTTAGACCTAGACTATGAAGTCCAGTCTTTTTGGTGGCAGAAATATAGGCATCATCTTGGATTGTCCATGCATCGTCACACGCAAAAAGCGTAACACCCATATCACGCGCATGGTTTTGAATGACCTCGCGTGCTTCCGGTTGCTGCTTCGAGACAACGCAGGGCGTTCCCTTTTTCATGATGGAAGCTTTTTCGAATGCAATCTTTGCAAGTGTATCGCCAAGGAATTCCATGTGGTCGAATGAGATGGGTGTGATGATATTGAGCAGCGGATGCTCGATCACGTTCGTTGCATCGAGCCTGCCGCCAAGCCCGGTCTCGAGCAGAACGATATCCGCCGGCACACGTGACATCGCCAGTATCGCTGCCGCGGTCGTACCTTCAAAAAAACTGAGCGGCACACCCTGCGCCACTTTCTCACATTCCTTGAGTGTGGCGGTCAGCGTTTCATCATCGATTTGTTTTCCTGCAAGCACAATGCGCTCGTTAAAACATACGAGATGCGGCGAGGTATAGACATGCACTTTATATCCCGCCGTCTCCAGCATCGACCGCAGGAACGCAAGCGTCGATCCTTTACCGTTCGTGCCCGCGATATGAACCACCGGTGGGAGTTTCTTTTCGGGATGACCCAGGAATTTCAGGAAGCCTACCATCCGCTCCAAGCCCAGATCGATGATCTTCGAGCCGAGCGGTTCCGGCCAGTGCGGGGTGATGATCATGGTTTATCCTGCACCTGCATCTTGCGCTGGTGTTTCACCGCCGCCATCTCATCGAGCGCGATCGTTTGCTTGCGTTCGCGCTCCTTCAGTTCCTCTTCTTCTTTCTTACGTTTGAGGATCTCGTATTTCTTCTGCTCCGCGAATTCCTGTGCCATCTTATCGCGCATGATGGCGATCAGGCCTTCCATCTCTTTTTTACTATCCTGTAACTTCTTGCGCTTTTTGATCGCAGCTTTGGCATACTGTCCATACATATAAGAAGCCTCGAGCGAACTGGCTGCGAGTTTCTGTTCTTCCTTGATATCCACTTCGTGCTGGATGATAGCGCTTTCCACTTTGGTTAAACCGTCCTGCAGCGCGGCAAGCTCACGGCGCATCTGGTCAAGTGTTTGCTTATGTAGTTTGATCAGGGTGGCGAGTTGCTTGAGCATAATCGGTTACGCGGGTTTCACACTAAGTATTTGCTTCAACTGCTCATAACATTGCTCTAGCGTTGCCTTCTCGCCTGGTTGTTGGCGCAGGAAGTTCTCGAGCTTATCGTTATAGAATATCGCCTGATCGACTTCCTGGTTCGTACCTCTGCGGTAAGCGCCCAGACGAATCATCTCTGCCATGTCTTCATAAACGGCAAGCAATTTGCGCGCACGGTTCACGAGGTCGTTCTCTTCTTTGGAGTTACAGCCCGGCATGGTACGCGAAACGCTCCTCAGGATGTTGATCGCGGGATAGCGCCCACGTTCCGCAATCACGCGGTCGAGCACGATGTGACCATCCAGGATACCACGCACCGCATCCGAGATGGGTTCGTTATGATCGTCACCTTCGACGAGTACACTGAATAAACCCGTGATGTTGCCTTTGTCCGTGCCGGGACCTGCGCGCTCCAGCAGTTTCGGCAATTCTACGAACACGGTCGGCGTATAGCCTTTCGTGGCAGGCGGCTCACCTGCCGACAAGCCGATCTCGCGCTGTGCCATCGCGAATCGTGTGATGGAATCGACCAAGCACAATACTTCTTTCCCTTGGTCGCGGAAATATTCGGCCACCGCCATCGTCATGTACGCTGCTTGCTTACGCATCAGCGCGGATTCGTTCGAGGTCGCGACTACAATCACCGCTTGTTTCATTCCCTCCGGGCCCAGATAGCCATGGATGAATTCATGCACTTCACGGCTGCGCTCACCGATAAGGCCAATCACTTTCACCTGCGCTTCGGAATTGCGCGTGAGCATCGACACCAGCATGGATTTCCCCACACCCGAACCGGCGAAGATACCCATGCGCTGGCCACGGCAGCAGGTGAGGAAAGCATTAACCGCACGAACCCCCAGATCGATCTTACCCTCCACCGGATGGCGTTGGTGCGCCGGCGGTGGATTTCCTTTCACCGGAAACGCCTGATCACCCTGAATCAACGCACCTTTATCATCGATCGGCTGCGCGAAGGCGTTGATGACACGCCCCATCCAACTTTCATGCGGGAAAATATTCGCTTCCGACTTGTCGATGATCACTTTACAGCCGACACCAACACCTTCCAAGTCAGTGAATGGCATCAACATCACTTTATTCTCGCGCATCCCTACGACTTCGGCGACGATCTCTTTACCGCTCCTTGCAATGATGCGGCAACGCGTGCCGATACTCACGATATGCTCGATACCCGCACATTCCGCGAGCAGACCGAGCACAGAACTGATCGTTCCGAACGCCTTGATATCGGGAACTTCATCGACTTTTTTGAGAAGGTTATGGATGTGTGACTCGGGAAACACAGCTAAAATTACCCTTTAATATACTGTAATATATAGATTTATATTAATGCATTTGATGATGCACCGCACAAAAACCCATTTTTACTGCGTTAAATTATGCCTCTATTACAAAAGCGTAGAAGCCCAATTAATAAAGTGTTAATATTTAGAACGTACACCAGGTAGGTATAGTACAGTTAATCCGCAGGTACAACGTGTAAGTGGGGAGTAAGGGGATGAGGGTATTATTGGTTGAGGACGATCCGTCCACCGCGCGCTCGATTGAGTTAGCGCTTGCTGCTGAAGGTATCGTTTGCGATACCGCAAACTTAGGCGAAGAAGGCCTTGAGATCGGCCAATTATACGACTACGACATCATTATCTTAGACATGATGCTCCCGGATATGGATGGATTTGAAGTTCTCCGTCGTTTCCGTGCAAAGAAAATCAAAACGCCGATCCTGATTCTCTCAGGGCTTGGCACTTCCGACAATAAAATCAAAGGCCTCGGCATCGGTGCAGATGACTATGTAACCAAACCGTTTAATAAAGGTGAACTGGTTGCACGTATCCAAGCGATCGTCCGCCGTTCCAAAGGCCACTCTGAATCAATTATTAAAACCGGCAAATTGACGGTGAACCTGGATGAACGCTCGGTCTTCATCACCGAAGACCAAATCCATCTTACCAGCAAAGAATACAGTATCTTAGAGCTGCTTTCGCTCAGGAAAGGTACGCCGATCACGAAAGAGATGTTCCTTAACCATTTATATGGCGGTATCGATGAACCGGAACTGAAAATCATCGACGTTTTCGTATGCAAGCTCCGTAAAAAGCTGATGGACGCTTCGGGTGGTGAAAACTACATCGAGACTCTCTGGGGCCGTGGCTATATCATGCGCGACCTTGAGCCGAAGGAGGAGCCAAAAGCTAAGAAGCCTGCAAAAAAGCCGGCAGCAAATAACGCTTCCTTCGCGGAAGCGTAAAGCAGCGAAACCTCGCAGAAACTCTTGACTTCTGATAGCGCGCTTCTTAAGGTGCCGCGCATGAAAACACTCTATGTGCTGCGCCACGCAAAGGCGCAACCCACAAGCAAAGCGATATCCGACGATCATGAGCGCCCTCTGGCTGATAAGGGCGTGGCCATGTGCCCGCTCATTGCTGAATATATGAAAGCACAAAAGGCAATCGCTACAAAAGCTATATGCTCCACCTCCGTACGCACCATGCAGACGCTGGAACTCACGCTCGAAGCACTGGGTAAGACTATCCTGACTGACTTTCTTCCCAAACTTTATCTCGCTTCACCTGATGATATACTCACTGAAGTCGGCGACGTAGATAACAAAGACTCCTCACTGCTTATCGTCGGCCATAATCCAGGGCTACACCAACTCTGTACGATGCTCGCGAAAGAAGGCGATAAGAAAAAATTGAAAAGCTTGAACGACCATTTCCCGCCGGGCACCCTTGCCGTGCTCGAGAGTAAGGCAAGCAGCTGGGATAATATCGGCCGCCAGCCAGCCACTCTCGTCGATATCTTCTATCCTGAAGTGTAATTACCGGTACTGTTTGAAGAAACGGTCGATGTCGTCTGCCACGGGCGCGGTGACGGTCGATAACTTCGCCATCGATGCAATAATGTCGATATGACCCATGTCATCGTATAACTTCACTTGCGCTTCGCCGCCCTTCTGTTTAATGGCTGCCTCGAGCTTCTCCATATTCTCATAACCGACGTCTTTGTCCGCTTTACCCCACAACAAGAGCATGGGTGGTTGCTTGCCGCTGATGCGCGTATCCACCATCATGAGTGGATAGCGTTCTGGTGGGCCAAACATATCGATGAAATCCGGCTCATACGGTTCGAAGGAATACGGCCCTGCCATGCCTGCGAACGCCCTGATCCATGAAGTCTCGCCCTTCTCCGCTTTCAGGTAGCTTGGATCCGCCGCCAGCAGCGCCCCGATATGCGCACCCGCCGAATGCCCCACGATATACACTTGCATCGGATTGCCACCATACGCTTTGATATGCTCATGCGCCCAGGCGAACGACTTGGCGGCGTCCTTCTGCCAATCCTGGAATTTCACTTTTGGATATTTCGGATAATCCGGGATCACGACGACATAGCCGCGCGAGGTAAATGCATCGGCTACAAAGCGGTAATCTTCTTTGCTGCCGGTTTTCCACGCACCACCGTAATAGAAAACGATAACGGGATGAGGAGCGTGCATGTCTGCGGGTTGGTAGATATCGAGTCTTGAACCGTAGTCGCTGCCAAAATCGACATCACGCGTGATGCGCTGATCGGAGAGTAAGGCCGGAACATTGGCTGCCGTTACCGCCACATGTGCACATGCAGCGGTCGCCAAGATTACAATCAGCAGCAGGTATTTATTCATGACACCGCTTAGTGCTTCATGCCTTTGTCAGGAATAAAGAGACCTTTGACGCGGCCACCCTGGCCACCGGAAGAACCACCGAAGAGTTGGCTTTTACCGGTTTTCATTTCATATACGAGCTTGTTACCCTTAAGCACGTTCTTCTCCTTGGTGAGCACCACGTTCTGCTCAAGCGTCACGAGTGCCTTCTCTACATCGTAGAGTCCTTTTTCTGATTGCGCGGTTTCACCTGCCGTCTTCAGAAATACGTTTCCTTCGACCAGGATCTTAGATACAGAATTCGAACCACCCGGGCTCATCCCTGAGGCTGGTGCCGCTGCTTTCTTCTTCGCATCCTTTGCACCTTTGGGTGCCGTTGAATCGCCACCACGATAATAGACCGTCATACGGTTAGACTTCAGGTTGATGTTGCCCTGAATGGCTTCCACGTTGCCTTCGAATACCGCGACCTTATCCGCCTGCACTACTTTGAGACTATCTGCCGTGATCTCGACCGGCTTATCCGAATCTTGCGGCGAAAGCGCAATCTGGGCTACTGCTAGCACCGGAAAAAGTACAAGGATGAGGGAAAGGAAAAAACGTTTCATATCATTTACTCATATAGATGGTTACTTTTACAGGCCCCGTGAAATAAATCACATTGCCGCGTTCTTCTGCACGGAAACCGGTGGCATCAAGCGTACCCGCATCACCCTGGATCTTCACCGTGCTTTGACTGAGAGCCTCGCCGGATTCCATATCGGCAGCCACCGCGTCCGTATGCATTTCATAGCCGTTATTGAGAAATACATTCACCCCTCCTGCGAGGAGCACCTTCTTCTCCTTCATCTTATAGGTGGCAGATTTGGAGTTAAGCGAAATCCAACTGCCGTCTTTCATCATCACATCACCCGATGGGGTATCCAGCAACAGATTTTCTGGATCCAGTTGCGTTGCTGATTCTGCAATAATCGTGAAAGGCTGGTCGTTCTTATCAACCCCATGGAAGCGCGGCCGCATCATTTTCGGCTTTTCGTTTTCTTCGCCTTTATCCTTGGCATCAGAGATCGCCATCTGGATGCGGCGTTCTTCCGGTGCCGTGAAGGGCCAGATGATCAGCACCGCTACCAGCATAAGTGCCGTGATGCCGATCAGGTATTTGAATTTATTCACGATACCGGAACGGCGCCATAAGTAGCGACCGCGGCTTTGCTCCGCGTTACTCATCCACGCATCGAAATGGGATTCTTTTTTAACGGACTCAGATGATTCCGCCGCCGCCTCGGATACATGCTCAGTCGTATCTTGGATCACTGTATGCCTGCGCGGAGTAAATCATGGATATGGAGGATGCCTAGAAGTTTAGTGCCTTCCGCCACCAAGAGTGTTGTAATTTTCTTCTCACTCATGATAGCCATTGCTTCCATGGCAAGCATATCAGGCGAAATAGTCATTGGCTTTTTCGTCATCACTGCCGATGATTTCATTTTCATAAGGTCCAAATTCTTAACATGGCGTCGTAAATCCCCATCGGTGATTATTCCAGTGAGTTGGCCTTTGTTATTTTCCACTGCAGTACAGCCAAAACCTTTCGAAGTCATTTCAACTAACGCTATGGACATGAGTTCGGACTCGTTAACGCATGGAATATCATTTCCTTTATGCATCAGCGCCGATACTTTGAGGAACTGACTACCGAGTTTGCCGCCCGGATGGTAACGGCCGAAATCCTGTTTGCTGAAGCCACGGCGCTCAAGGAGCGCCATCGCAAGCGCGTCACCCCATACCATCATCATGGTAGTAGAAGTGGTCGGTGCACCGATCGGCGAGGCTTCAGGAATCTCTGGAAGTACGAAGGCGATATCGGCGGCTTCCACAAGGGTCGAGGTCTTTCGGCGCACCATCCCGATCAGCGGGATGCGGTAGCGCTTCGCATAGTTGATCATGTCCATGAGCTCCGCCGTCTCACCGGAGTTGGAAAGCAGGATGAGTGCATCGTCTTCTGTGATCATGCCAAGGTCACCGTGGCTTGCTTCCCCCGGGTGGACGAAATGGCTTGGTGTTCCCGTGGAAGCCAGGGTTGCAGCGATCTTCCGTGCCACGTGGCCGCTTTTACCCATGCCGCTGATGATGACACGGCCCTTGATGCCGTAAATCAAATCGACCGCCGCGATGAACTTCTTATCGAGCGCTTTCTCGAGCGCCTTTATACCTTCCATCGCTGTGTCGAACACGCGGGAAGCAGCAGCGGTATCGCTATGTTTCTTAGGCTGAGGCATGGCTGAAAATATCGTGTTCTTCCCAACCGAGCAGATCCAATTCTACGCGGGTATTCAAGAATCTAAAGCATTCCTCTGCAATTTTGGTGCGCCCCATATCCTTCAGCATTTGGTCGAGCTTGGTGCGGAGCTGGTGGAGATGCAGCACGTCAGACGCAGCATATGCCAGTTGTTCCTCGCTTAAGTCTGTAGCACCCCAGTTGGACGTCTGCTGCTGTTTTGAGATCTCGACACCCAGCAATTCGCGACATACATCTTTCAGGCCGTGCTTGTCTGTGTAGGTACGTACGAGCTTCGATGCGATTTTGGTGCAGTAAACCGGCGAAGTCAGTTCCAACTCCAGATAATGGCGGATCACCGCGATATCGAAGCGGGCGTAATGGAATATTTTCGTCGTTTTGGGATTAGAAAGGAGTTTCTTCAGGTTCGGGGCGCTATAACCACCGGCTTCGAACTGCACGAGATGTGCATTGCCATCACCATTAGAGAGCTGTATGAGGCATAAACGGTCACGCTGAATACTAAGACCCATCGTCTCGGAATCGATCGCAAGATCGCCAGCAAGATTAAGATTTGCAGGCAGGTCGCCCTTATGTAACGTATGCAAAGGTCAGCTCCTTCAAAAAATACGTCGTTAAATTATACTATATTATTGCTTTTGAATAGTATTTTCATCTAGTATCCGGCATCCAAACAGGTAGGTAATCATGGCACGTATCGTAACCCTTATCGGTGGCTCCGGTTTTCTCGGGGAATATATTGCAAAAGAACTCCTTAAAAAGGGCTATCTTGTCCGTATCGCCAGCCGTAATCCTGATAACGCGATCGTAGTGAAAACCGCTGGCCTGGGGGTAGGACAAGTCGGTGTCATGCAATGCAATGTGCGATTCCCGGAAACGGTCGAGAGAGCAGTCAAGGATTCCTGGGCCGTAATCAACCTTGTTGGCATTCTCTGCGAGAAGGGTAAGCAGAATTTCGCGGATGTCCAGGCGCTCGGTGCAGAAACCGTTGCCAAAGCCTGTGCGAATGCGGGGGTGGAACGCCTCATCCATATTTCTGCCCTGGGGGTGGACACTGCCACCAAATCCCACTATGCCCGCACCAAGCTGAATGGTGAGAAAGCCGTATTCGCGAGCTTCCCGGATGCAACCATTATCCGACCGAGTGTTATTTTCGGTGCCGAGGATCATTTTGTTAATATGTTCGCCGGTGCTCTTCGTTGGTTGCCTATGTTCCCGCTTTTCGGGGGCGGTAAAACCAAATTCCAGCCGGTGTATGTGAACGATATCGCAAAAGCCATCCCCCTTATTCTTGAGAACCCTAAATACAAACAGAAGATATTCGAGCTCGCCGGCCGTGATGTTTTGAGTCTCAAACAGATCATCGAGTTCATCCGCAACTATACGCGCAAATTCTGCTTACTGATCCCCGTGCCGTTCGCACTGGGTAAACTGCTCGCACTGCCGATGAAGCTGCTGCCGAAGCCGCCGATAACGGTCGATCAATTAGTGCTCCTGCAATATGACAATGTGGTGGAATCCCCTTCTAATCTCACCTTCTCTACGCTCGGTATCACCCCGCAGAAGTTCGAGACGATCGTTCCGAAATATCTCGAGCGCTTAAAGCAGGCGTAAGTGACCGCCGCCGCGAAAGAAGCCAGCCGCAAGCAGTTACAGGCAGCAAACCCTGCCACGTCGGTGTGGGTAAGCGCTTCTGCCGGCACCGGCAAAACCAAAGTGCTTACCGATCGCGTGCTGAACTTGCTGCTTACCGGCACGCCTGCGCACCGAATCCTCTGCCTTACCTATACGAAAACCGCTGCAGCCGAGATGCAGGCACGTATCTACACGAGGCTTAGTGACTGGATCACGATCGACGACGCAAAACTCCGCGCAGCGCTTTTAGACCTCGGCCATATGCATCCGGATACAAAGACATTGGCGAGGGCACGGAGTTTATTCGCAGAGATCGTCGCACGCCCTGAGGACATGCGCATCCTCACCATCCATTCGTTTTGCCAGTCTTTACTCAAACGCTTCCCACTTGAAGCTGGCATTCCACCCCACTTCAACATCGTTGAAGGAGAAGAATCGAAGGCACTGATGCATGAAGCAAGAGAGAGACTGCTTTCTGGGGGGCATACAAATCCTTCTAAAAAAGAGGTAGTCGAGCATTCCATTGCCATCCTTGCAAACAACCTGCATGAATCACGCTTCGACGAGTTACTGAAAGATATCTCCGGCAAACGTAGCTTCTTCCGCGAGCATTTCGTAAGCCCGCATGCCGTTGAGCAATGGATCGGTACCTTATACCGCACGCTCGGCATTCAGAAAGGTATGCGTGAATCCGATATTCTTTCATCTACTTGTGCCGATAGTGCTTTCAACCATACCGCCCTCAAGGATGCGGCAACCAAACTCCTTGCCAGCGGAAAGAAAGACAGCGAGAAAGGCGCGAAGATCGCGCGCTTCCTCGCCTTCAGCCTGCAAGAACGTATCACGGGGTTTTATGATTACAGCCGCGCGTTCTTTACCACAGAGGATGCACCTTTTAGTCCTCTTTGCACCCAATCCCTATCCGATAAATTCCCTGATCTCTTGGACGTGCTGGAACAGGAATGTGAGCGACTTTACACGATCAAAGAACAATTAAAGGCCCTTCGTACCGCTACCCTTACCGAAGCACTGATCCATGTGGCTGAAGCGTGGTTCGTCATCTATGACGATCTTAAAAAGCGCCAAGCATACCTTGATTATGACGACCTGATCCTGAAATCACTGGCGCTGCTCGAAAAGAGTGAGGCCGCACCCTGGATCATGTACAAACTCGATGGTGGCATCGACCATATCCTGGTAGATGAAGCACAGGATACGAGTGAGGTGCAGTGGAAGATCGTGCAGGCACTCTGCACTGAATTCTTTACCGGTGAAAGTGCTCAAGGAAGCGAACGAACCCTTTTCGTCGTCGGCGATGAGAAGCAATCCATTTTCAGTTTTCAGGGTGCAAACCCGGCAAAGTTCCGCGAAATGGAATCGTATTTCGCCACTCTGGCATCCGGTGCAACCAAGGCATGGCAGCCGATTGACCTCGACACCTCTTTCCGCTCGAGCGAGCCCATTCTCCTATTAGTGGATACGTTATTCAATCAGGCGGATATCCAAAAATATGTCGCTTCTGCTGCGACTTCGATTTTCCACCGCCTGCACCGTCAAGACTATGCGGGAAGCATCACACTTTGGCCGCAAGTAGAGAGCCCGGAAAAACAAGTAATCGATCCATGGCCCATCCCGGGAGGAAGCTATATCGGCACAACGGCGGAAGATGTCATAGCAGAAAGAATAGCTGCGTATATCGCCAAGCATATCCATAATAAAACCTATCTTACCTCACGCCAACGTGCCGCTCAGCCCTCCGATTTCCTGATCTTGGTCCAAAAACGTAATGCCCTTCCTGCTTCGATCATCCGCGCCCTGAAGAAAAAATATATACCGGTATCAGGCAGCGACCGTATGGTCATCACCGATCATATCGCCGTGATGGATATGATCGCGCTTGGCCGTTTTTTGCTGCTACCGGAAGATGACTTCAATCTTGCCTGCTTACTCAAATCGCCTCTATTCAATATGTGCGAAGAGGCATTGTTCGCGCTTGCATACGGACGCGAAAAAACGCCGCTCTGGAATCGTCTGCAACAGGATAAGGCACACCACGCAACCACACAATACCTGCGCGATTTACGTGAGCGGACAGACTATACTCCTCCGTTCGAACTCTACAGCCATGTGCTCGAAACCTTGGGCGGAAAACAGCAATTCGTTGCACGTCTTGGACATGAATGCATCGAGCCGTTGCAGGAGTTCCTTTCTCTTGCACTAGAGTATGAAGCGTTGCATACGCCCTCCCTCGAAGGCTTTCTGCATTGGCTGTCCATGAGCGATATCGAGATCAAGCGTAGTCAGGAATCGACACGCGATGAAGTGCGCATCATGACCGTCCATGCCGCAAAAGGCCTGCAAGCGCCTATCGTGATTCTGCCCGACACGCACTTGACGCCTAGCGCTGTCAGAATCTCCCTCCTCAGCGATGCCAAAGGCACACTCTTCTGGCCGGGTAAAAAAGAGAATATGAATGCCTACACACTGAATCTGCTCGAAGCACAAAAACAGAAACATTACGCAGAATATATCCGCCTGATGTATGTGGCACTCACACGCGCAGAAGAACATTTGGTAATCGGCGCTGCAAAGCCTGAACGGAATCCATCGCTTCCTTCATGGTATACGCATATCAAAAGCGCGATGCAGTCGTTACCACAGGTAAAACAGATCGAGGACAATCCGGATGCTCTTATTTTTGAAAAATCCGTTGAGCAAAATAACAAGACTGGCGAGTCCAGTAAAAAACCAGGCAGTAAAAACACTCCCTCCCTGGTCTTCACGAAAAAACCGGTAGTGACGGATACACGCATCATCACGCCCTCGAGTGATAAATCGTTTGCAGTCTCCTCTGTGTTAGCCGATGGACAGGCTTTTAATGGCACACTTCGTGGCACTATCGTCCACCGCTTATTGGAACTCCTCCCACAAGTGCCCTACCCTCACGCCGTGGATTTCGCGGAACGTTTTTTAATGCGCAATCATTTCCCTGAAAGTGAGACCAAAGGATTCGCCAACGCCTTACTCTCTCTTATCCGCCATCCTTCCTACAGCATCTATTTCGGCGACCATTCGTGTGCTGAAACCAGTATCGTAGGCGTGGTAGAAGGCCAAACGCTATCAGGTCGTATCGACCGCATCGCCATTACGCCGGAGACCGTCTATATCCTCGATTATAAAACCGATAGCATAGTACCTCAAAAAGTAGAGAATATCCCTGCTGCCTACCTGCGTCAGATGGCACTTTACCGCACACTTGCTAAGCAGTTGTATCCGCATAGGAATATAGTATGTTCCCTGCTTTGGACCACCCTACCGCTGTTGCAAGAGATACCCGCGAACCTCCTTGAAAGCCCTGCGTTTTCTAGGGCTTCTTGACTTCCCTGATTTCTACACTACATTAAGCAGTAATAGAAAAGGAGGTGCTTTATGGCACTTGAAACAAGCGATACAAGTTTTGAAAAAGATGTACTGAAGGCGGATAAGCCTGTTCTCGTAGATTTCTGGGCAGAGTGGTGTGGCCCTTGCCGCCAGCTTCTGCCGCACGTAGAAGAGCTTTCGAATGAAATGAAAGACAAGCTCAAAGTCGTGAAAGTAAACATCGATAAAAACCCGGAAACGCCAACGAACTATGGCGTACGTGGCATCCCGACGCTCATCATCTTCAAAGGTGGTAAGCCGGTGGCTACACGTGTGGGTTCACTGCCGAAGAGCGGTCTCTATGAATGGGTAGAATCCATTCTGGCTGCTTAAGGTGGCGTAGAAGTCATTGAAAAGGGAAGGTGTGAAAACACCTTCCTTTTTTGTTGGTGCCTTACTAGACTGAACTTTTTAGGAGCCTTATGAAACGTATTTTCAGCCTTATCTTACTGTCGGCCTGCCTCATCTCGTGCAAAGCGCACAACATGTCGCAGAACGAAAGAGGCAGCAACTTTGTTGCTGCCTCCAAGACTTTCGAGCCGGGCAAAAAATACATCGACGACTGTCCTGCAGCTCAGCGTGAGAAGGCCATGATCGATACATCGGTCTACCCCACTGCTACTTTCAGCATCATCACGGTGGAAACCGGCTCCGAAAAAGGCAAGGACGGTAAACTGGTTACACTCTATACACATCAGGCAGTCGATACCGCCGATATCGAGAACAATACCAAGCTCGAGATTTATTCCGGTGGCTGCGAAGCGTATGGCAACACCTATGCCTTTATCATGCCGGCCGTAAAGACCAAAACCTCGGATACCAAATTCTGGTATAAGAAATCCGCTGACTTGATCGCGCAGATTTCTAAAGGCGTGAAGCCAGAAGGCATCGGACTTCCTGAATTAGAATCCGCACTGCGCAAAGAGTCCGAAGCGAAGAAACCCGAAAAGCTGGGTGAACAAGTGATGATAGAAAAAGGCTTATATGGTATCGGTGATCGCGGCGCCCGTGTCGATGTCGAGCAAAAAGGTGACAAAACGGTGCTGAAAATCACGCACTCCGTCTCTCTCTAATCTATTTACCCACCATCATATTGCGCGTAGCGGAAGGCAGCATCACGGTCAGCCCGTCGAGCGCGTCCGTCACTTTGATCTGGCATCCCAGGCGCGAGGTATGCGTAAGGCCAAAGGCGAGATCGAGCATATCCTCTTCATCTTCCGTCGGCGCCGGCAACCCATCGAAGAACGCCGGGTCCACGATCACGTGGCAGGTGGAACACGCAAGCGAACCTTCGCATGCACCCTCAAGCGGGATATGGTTCTGGTGCGCGACCTCAAGGATGGAAATACCGAGCGGTGCTTCCACTTCTTTGGTTTCGCCACTTGCAAATTTAAAGATGATCTTAGGCATCTTTGCTCCCACTGGTATGGTTTAATTCTTTTTCGGCCGCTTCAACGGATTTGCCGGAAAGCGCCCGAGCGATCGAACGATTTACGCGCCTATTTATAAAGTCGCTGGCGGAATGGTCAAGCGCTTGTATCACTCCATCGATAGCATCCCGGTCCTTACCTTGCATCGCCGCCTTACCTTGGGCAATTAAGTCTTCCAGGTTTTTGCGCTCTTTCCCTTCAAGTAAATCCCCATCCTCACGTATCGCCTCTTCCATTGCTCTGATGGCCACCTCGGCTTCTACTTTAGCTTCGGTCAGCAACCGGAGCGTAATGTCTTCACGCGCATGTTCCATGCTCTCGCGCAGCATCTTTTCGATCTCGTCGTCATTAAGGCCATAGGAAGGCTGTACTTCGATATGCTGTTCGGTATCGGTCGTGGTCTCACGCGCCGTCACGGTGAGTATTCCATCCGCATCGAGTGTAAAGGTCACGCGGATGCGCGGCAGTCCCGCTTTCATCGCCGGGATACCTTTTAAATCGAACTGCGCGAGCGAACGGCATTGGGTTACCATTTCGCGTTCGCCTTGCAGCACATGGATCTTCATGCCGCCCTGCCCATCTTTATACGTAGTGAATTCCTGGGCACGTGACACCGGAATGGGTGTATTACGCGGGATCACCTTTTCAACAAGGCCTCCATATGTCTCTAAACCCAGTGAAAGCGGCGTTACGTCTAAGAGCAGTGTATCCGAGCCGCGCGTAAGTGCTTCGGCCTGGAGTGCCGCACCCAGTGCCACCACACGCTCCGGATCCACATCCGTCAACAGCTTATCGCCAAAGCAGGCTTTGACCGCACTGCGCACGCAAGGCACGCGGGTAGAACCGCCGACCATCACCACACCTTTGATATCTGCAAACGCAAGCTGCGCATCCTCGAATACGGATTTGGAGATATCGATCGTCTGGGTCACTTCCTCGGCAATGAGAGTATCGAACTGCGCGCGGGTGATTTTGATCGTTTCTGTAGCACCCGTGATCGTGATATGCACTTCGGTGTGGTCCACATCGGTCAGGCGCTGCTTCACATCCCGTGCGATGGCAAGTATCTCTGCACGCTCCTTAACGGTAGGATTGTTCTCATGTTTACTGATGAAGTAAGCGGCGAGTTTACGGTCGAAATCATCCCCACCGAGACTGGTATCCCCCCCAGTGGCCAGCACTTGGAAGATGCCCTTTTCCATTTTCAGGATAGAGATATCAAACGTACCACCACCCAGATCGTAGACTGCATAAATCCCTTCGGCACCCTTGTCCAAACCATAGGCAAGTGCGGCAGCGGTGGGCTCACTGATGAGGCGTAAAACCTCTAGACCGGCGAGTCTAGCCGCATCCTTGGTCGCTGCACGCGCCGCGTCATCAAAATAGGCCGGCACGGTGATCACGGATTGATGTACCGGATGGCCAAGCGCACGTTCGGCACGCGCTTTAAGCGCCCTTAAAATCTCCGCAGAAATCTGGATAGCACTTAAACTCTTCGCCCCCGTTTTTACATAAACAACACCGTCCTTCTTCGATTCATCGAGCGTGAACGGAAGCTCGCCTGCGATGTCTTTTACATCCGCGTATCCTTTACCCATCAAACGCTTGATCGAACTGATAACGAAGACATCTTTTTCCATGAGCAGGTTCTTGGCTTCCTGCCCCACGGTGATTTTACCATCTTTGCCATAAGCCACGACCGAGGGCAGCAGCGCACGTTCGTGCTCATCACGCAGTGTCTGAGGCTTGCCGTGATCCGCGATCGCGACGAGTGAGTTGGTCGTGCCCAAATCGATACCGACCGCGACCGTATTCTGGTGCGGAAGCGGCGTCTGCCCCGGTTCGTAAATATCGAGCAACATGGTTATATCTTCTGCTTCCTGATGCGGATCTCATCCGCGAATTTCTGCAAATATTTGAGCTTCATAGCAAGCTCTGCGGCTTTGGGAAAGGCTTTTTCACGGAAAGCCTCGGCCAGATGGTCGATCGTCACGACCATCGCCTTATAGTTATTCATGGTCAGTACTTCGATTTCTGCCGGCCCGAGTGCCTCCATCAGTTGCTCGCGGTTTTCCATCGCCTCCATCAGCAGCTCTTGGGAAGGCTTCACTTCACCGCCATCCTTACGGATATCCATCCCTTGAAGCGATAACATATAGACGGCGCGTGGAAGCGGGTCCTTCAGTGTTTGATAAGCCGTATTCGCATCGGTGGCCACTTGCAGTGCTTTGATCTTTTCTGCAGAAGGCCGGTTCACGAAACGATCCGGGTGGAAATGCTGTTGGATTTTGAAATAATTCTGCTCCAGCGCTTTCGTATCGATCTCGAAAGACGGCTCAAAGCCCAAAAGCGTGAAATAATTCGTATAGTTCATACACCATGGTAATGCTTAAGAAGGTATTCCTTAGACGTGGAAGGATTCACCGCAACCGCAGCGGCCCTTCTCATTCGGATTGACGAATACAAAGCCAGATTTGAACTTGTCCTGTTCAAAATCCATGGTCGTGCCGATGAGATAAAGCACGGCTTTTGGATCGATGATCACCCGCACCCCTTTGTCCTCGACCACCTCTTCGAACTTCTGGATGTCATCGGCATATTCAATCGTATAGGCAAGGCCGGAACAGCCACCCTTACGCACCCCCACGCGCACACCAACGGATTCTTTGCCACGCTTCGCCAGTAGCGCTTTAATACGCTCCGCTGCGGCATCCGTGATCTGTACTGGTGCGACTTTTGCCATGGGTTCTATGCCTTTTTCTTGTCTGCTTCATGTTTGTGGCGATAGTCTGCGATCGCTGCTTTGATCGCGTCTTCTGCGAGCACTGAGCAGTGGATTTTGACCGGCGGCAGCGAGAGTTCTTCCGCGATCTGGCTGTTCTTGATCTGCTCCGCCTCATCGATGGACTTGCCTTTGATCCATTCGGTCGCAAGCGAGCTTGACGCAATCGCTGAGCCACAGCCAAAGGTCTTGAACTTCGCGTCTTCGATGATACCGCGTTCATTCACCTGGATCTGCAACTTCATCACGTCGCCGCATGCAGGAGCCCCGACGAGGCCAGTACCCACGTTCGTTGCTGCTTTATCGAGAGAGCCGACGTTCCTCGGATTCTCATAATGATCGATCACTTTTTTACCGTATGCCATAATAGTCTCCTTTATCTAAATAATCTTCGGGCCTTTATTGCTGGTCCGATTTTTAATGTCCTGTCCACTCGATCGATTTCAGGTCAACGCCTTCCTGAACCATTTCCCATAGCGGGCTCATCTGGCGGAGGCGCTCCACGTTGCTTTTCACCACATTGATCGCGTAATCCACCTCTTCTTCTGTTGTGAAGCGGCCAAAGCCGAAACGGATCGAGGTATGGGCAAGTTCGACATCCACACCGAGTGCACGGAGCACGTAAGAAGGCTCCAAGCTCGCACTGGTGCAGGCCGAACCGCTTGAAACCGCGAGGTCACGGATCGCCATGATCATGGATTCACCTTCGATATAGGCAAAACTCAGGTTCAGGTTGCCTGGAATGCGCTGCTCGGGATGGCCGTTTAAGAACACATCTTTAATACCACCCATCAGCGCTGTTTTGAATTTATTGTGCAGCTTCCAGAGCCGTTCGTTCTCGCTGGTCATTTCTTTCTGTGCGATCGCGGCAGCGGCACCGAAGCCTACCACCAGTGGAGTCGGGAGCGTACCAGAGCGGAAACCGCGTTCCTGGCCACCACCGTTGATGAGTGGTTGCAGGCGCACGCGTGGACGGCGGCGGATAAAGAGCGCACCAACCCCTTTCGGCCCATAAATCTTGTGGGCAGAGATGCTCATCAGGTCGATGTTCATCTCCTCGACATCGAGTGGGATTTTGCCGAAGGCTTGCGCCGCATCCGTATGGAAGAATGCGCCCTTCTCGCGGCAGATCGCTCCGATTTCCTTGAGCGGTTGGATGACGCCGATCTCGTTATTCACCGCCATGATGGATACGATTACCGTATCGTCACGGATGGTTTTCTTAAGTAACTCAAGGTCGACCAGGCCGTCGGGCTGCACCGGCAGATAGGTCACTTCAAACCCTTCCTGCTCTAAGTGGCGGCAGGCATCGAGCACGCATTTATGTTCCGTCACGAGCGTGACGATGTGCTTTTTTTTATCGCCATAGAAACGCGCGACACCTTTGATCGCCAGGTTGTTCGATTCGGTTGCACCGGAGGTGAACACGATTTCTTTTGCATCGGCTTTGATCACGCTGGCCACTTGCTCACGCGCGACTTCGCTCGCCTCTTCCGCTTCCCAGCCGTAAGCATGGGAACGCGAATGCGGATTACCGAACTTCTCGAGGAAGTAGGGCTTCATCGCATCGAACACGCGCGGATCCATCGGCGTGGTCGCTTGATAGTCCAGATAGATTGGTAGTTTCATATTCACCTTCGTGTTATCGTTTGCATTGCCCATAACTATGCCGCTTTCCTTTTGGCTGATTGCTCAGCAAGTTTTTTCCATTGTGCTACGAATGCACTCACCGACTCCGGCGCCGTACCCGCACCTAAGCTCACACGGATCGCGTTGGTAACAAGTGCTGCATCGGCCTGCATAGCCTTCAGCACATGCGAGGTCTCCACTTTGCCCGACGAACATGCCGAACCCGCAGAGACCGCGATACCTTCCAGATCGAATGCGATGAGCTGTGTCTCACTATTCATATGTGGCATAGCAACCGATAGCGTGTTCGGCAGACGGGATACTTCTGCACCAAACACCGTTGCACCCGCCGCCTTGAGTTCGGCTTCTGCTGAATCGCGGAGCGCTTTCACCGCATGCATTCTAGCGAGTGATTCTTTGACGAGTTCTGCCGCTTTGCCGAATCCTGCGATCGCGGCCACATTCTCCGTACCGGCACGGTAACCAAGTTCCTGGCCGCCGCCTTTCAGCTGCGCCGCTAGCACGACGCCCTTCTTGATGATCAGCGCCGCAGCACCCTGCGGCCCTCCGAATTTATGTGCGGAGATCGTCATCATATCCACATTCAGGTCCTGTATACTGACAGGGATTTTGCCGATCGCCTGCGCGGCATCGGTATGCACAAAACCACCGAATGCATAGACGAGTTCAGCCACTTGTTGCACGGGCTGGATCACACCGGTTTCATTATTCGCGAGCATTACCGAGACGAGCGCTTTCTCACCTTGCAGGTTCTCCAGCATACGGCGGAGTGCATCGAGGCGCACGACACCGTTTGCATCCACCGGCAGAATCTGCGCTTTCTTATTCGCTTTCAATACGGAAACATGTTCGATCGCTGAGACGATCGGAATGAACTTCTCATCTAGGCCATTCATTGCGAGATTATTGGCTTCCGTCCCGCTTGATGTAAAGATCACCTGATGCGCAGAGGGAGAGGCCTGCACGAGTGCCCCGATATTCGCACGTGCCCCCTCGATCCACTTCTTCGCCGCACGGCCATAGCTATGTACCGATGAAGCGTTGAGAGGATCACCGTACAGCGACTGCATCACCGCGGCCACATCCGCATGAAGCGGAGTGGTCGCGTTATGATCGAGGAAGATGGTGCGGTTCTTCGTCATGGTTTAATGTCCACTTGCTCCGCACGTTGCGGGAGTTTCTACTTCCGCCTGCGGTACGGTGCTTGCCGGTTTACTCGCAGCCGTCGTTTGTGCCGGGATCGCAAACGGATCGCCCGCGCGTTGCACGCCTACATTCGTGCGGCGATTCACCACATCGGCAAGCGACACCGAGCGCAGGTAATTGAATATCTGATTTCCAAGCCCGTCCCAAAGATCGTGCGTCAGGCAGCGTACCTTGTGCGACATGCAACCCTTCGCCGGATTGTGGTCGCAGCGTGTCATCTTGATTTTCTCATCTACTGCCGAGATGATATCGGAAATAAAAATCTCTTCCGGTGAACGGGTCAACATATAGCCACCACCTGGCCCACGGAATGCACGCACCAAGCCTTCTTTCTTCAGGCGTGCAAAAATCTGCTCGAGATAGGTAAGCGCGATATCCTGGCGCTCAGCGATATCAGCAAGCGCAATCGGCCCGCCGTTCTTATCCTTCGCCAGATCCACCATCGCCATGACCGAATAACGGCCCTTAGTTGTCAGCATCATAAATCATGCCTCCCATTTCTCTGCGGTTGCTTCGATATTCTGATTCTGTGATTCGAGTTCTTTGATGCGGCGGTTCAGCATCTGCACTTCGCGCACCAGATTGTCGATCGTCATCTGCCTTGGATCCTGAACGCCTTCCATCGCACCGTAGGCCGCGAACTTCGCATCTTCGGCTTTGCTCTGTTTGATCACCTGACGTGCCGGGATACCTACCATCGTCGCACCCGCCTCCACATCTTTTACGACCACCGCATTCGAACCGATGCGTGCACCATCACCCACATTGATAGGGCCGAGCAATTGTGCACCGGAGCCGATAATCACCTGATTGCCGATCTGTGGGTGGCGTACCGCCCCTTTATTTGCCGTTCCCGTCGCAACACCACCCAGCGTTACGCCATGATAGATCGTTACATCATCGCCGATCTTTGCGGTCTCGCCGATCACGACACCCATACCATGGTCGATGAAGAAGCGGCGGCCGATCGTTGCACCCGGATGGATCTCGATGCCTGTGATGAATCGTGCGAACTGTGAGATCACGCGTGCGATCAGGCGCATATGGCTGCGCCACAGGCGATTCGAGAGCTTATACAGCATCACTGCATGGAATCCTGGATAGCATAAGAATATCTCCAGGCGTGATTTTGCCGCCGGGTCACGTGCCAAAAACGAATCCAGATCATCTTTAATATGCGCAAACATCGATCAAACTCTTTACTTATTAGGTGGGCTGCCTTATATAGGTGCACCCCGCACAGGGATTGTACCCTCTTAAGGCGGGTTATATAATAACCAAGTGATCTAGTCAAGTATAGATACTAGTCATTTGATATTTATGGTTAAAATAACCATATATTAAGGGTTGAATATGGCAGAAATCATCATTAATGGTCCCGAGGGCCGTATCGAGGCCCGTTATCATCAGGCCGATCAGAAAAACGCTCCCGCTGCCTTAGTGCTCCACCCCCACCCGAAACATGGTGGCACCATGAATAACAAAGTGGTCTATAACCTGTACCACTCCTTCGTAAAAAACGGTTTTTCTGTCCTTCGCTTCAATTTCCGTGGTGTTGGCCGCTCTCAAGGCCAGTTCGACAATGGTGTCGGCGAGCTGACGGATGCCGCAGCAGCGCTGGATTGGCTGCAACAGCACAATCAGGACGCCAGCACGTTCTGGATCAGCGGCTTCTCCTTTGGTTCCTGGATCGCGATGCAACTCTTGATGCGCCGCCCGGAACTCGACAGCTTCATCGCCGTGGCCCCGCCGGCGAATATGTATGATTTCAGCTTCCTTTCTCCGTGCCCATCGTCTGGCATCATCGTGCAAGGCGATCAAGATAGCATCGTGCCGGAAGAAAGCACCGCGAATTTAGCGAAAAAACTCTCCGCACAGAAGAACATCAAAGTGGATTACTCCGTCATCCGCGGTGGTGATCACTTCTTCCGCACCTCGATGGAAGAGATGAACAAAGTCTGTGATGCGTATATCGCGGAGAACATCGCGAACTTCGCACGCCGTCCGCGCCTGAAGCCGGATCGCCGCCGCCGCCAACTGCCGAACGGTTAGTCTAAGCTCTCTTCGATTTTCCTGAGGAAGCGGCGTGGAAAACGCCGCCCGTAATAGGTTTTGCAACACCCGTCGTTGTTGGGAGCGAAAGTGGCATATGCTTCAGCGAACGCACGGCAAGGAATGCGAAGGCTTGCGCCTCCATCACATCGCCGTTCAGTTTGATCGCTTCTACCGGCAGCATCTTACCCGTAAACAGGCTTTTCAGTTCCTTCATGATCCTCTGGTTATGCCTGCCGCCACCGGTGACATACCATTCCAACGGCTCCTTCGGCAGGAAACGCATCCCGGCTTTCACCGCACGGGCGGTCAGTGCCGATAAGGTCGCGGCACCATCCTCCAGCGTGAGTTCCTTGATGCGCGTTTCATCGAGGCGCTTACGGAAATTATCGCGGTCGAGTGACTTCGGCGGTACCTTACCGAAATAAGCATCCTGCAGCATATGCGTGATCAGACCTTCCTGCACTTTACCGGCGAGCGAGGCTTTACCGTCCTCGTCATATTTCTTACCGGCCCTCTTGAACATCCAATCGTCGATAAGGGCATTACCCGGGCCTGTATCGAAGCCGATCACTTCATCTTTACCGTCACCGATATAAGTGATATTCCCGATGCCGCCGATGTTGAGCAGCGCCACTGGCTTCTTAAGACCATGCACCAATGCGGCATGGAAAAGCGGCACCAGGGGCGCACCCTGCCCGCCGTTCTTCACGTCGTTGGTGCGGAAGTCATTCACCACATCGATACCGGTCAGGCTCGCGAGCAGCGCCCCGTCCCCGATCTGCCAGGTCTTGCCCTCGGCCGGATTGTGATAGATCGTCTGGCCATGGAAACCGATGACATCGATATCCTCAGGTTTTAGATTGTGCTGTTCCAGCAGTTGTTTCACCGCTTCGGCATGAAGTTCCGTCTGCGCCTTCTCGATTTCTGGGGTCTTCGGATTTTTGCCACCCATGACCGAGCGCAGCTTCTCGCGGAAGGCATCGGTATAAGGAATCATGGTGTGGAAATCGGTGAGTTCCACCTTCTCGCCATCCGTCCGTATCACCGCGGCGTCAATACCATCAAAGGAGGTGCCACTCATAAGCCCTAAAGCGGTGTACATAGAAATCCTATTGCTGAATTGGCACGCGTGATTATAGTATCCGCTCATCATACAACGAAAAGCGCCATGACTCAATTTCAATCACTCTTCCTGAATGTCTTATCCGAACGCGGATTCCTGCACCAATGCACGGACGAGAAAGCGCTCGATGCTTCCCTACTTGCCAAAGATAAGCCTATGGCAGCCTATATCGGCTTTGATTGCACGGCGCCATCGCTGCATGTCGGCTCACTGCTCCAGATCATGACGCTCCGCTGGCTTCAGAAGACCATGCACAAACCGATCGTCCTCATGGGCGGTGGCACCACCAAAGTGGGCGACCCCTCCGGGCGCGATGAATCCCGCCAGTTGCTCTCTGACGATGGCATCAAGCAGAACATGGAAGGCATCAAGAAGGTCTTCTCGAAATACATCCAGTTCGAAGATAAGTTCGATCCAAATACCACCAAGGCCTTCATGGTGAATAACGCCGACTGGCTGGACGGCCTGAACTACATCTCATTCCTGCGCGACTATGGTTCACATTTCTCAGTTAATAGAATGCTTACGATGGATAGTGTAAAGCTGCGTTTGGAGCGTGAGCAGCCCTTAAGCTTTCTAGAGTTCAATTATATGATTCTGCAAGCATATGATTATTTCAAGCTTGCAACTGAATATGGAATACGCCTCCAAATTGGTGGCTCTGACCAATGGGGAAATATTGTTAGTGGCATTGAGCTACATAGAAGAGTCAGTGTATCTAAAACAGTTCCAGAGTTTTTTGATCTCCAACATAAGGTTAAATCTATTGACGAAGTTGAAGCATGGCACATCAAGCAAAATTCAGACTTAGAAAATAAAAGACTCTTCGGCCTCACGACGCCGCTCATCACCACCTCGGGCGGGAAGAAAATGGGTAAGACCGCCGATGGGGCCGTGTGGCTGAATGCCGACAAGACCTCGCCCTATGATTACTGGCAATTCTGGCGGAACACGGATGATGCGGATGTCGGCCGCTTCCTGCGCCTGTTCACCGAGCTGCCGGTCGAGGAGATCGCGCGCTTAGAGAAACTTCCGGGCGCACAGATCAACGATGCGAAGATCGTGCTCGCGAACGAAGCGACCAAGCTCTGCCACGGCGAGGCGGCAGCGAAAGAAGCACACGAAACGGCGCAGAAAACGTTTGAGCAAGGCGGTATCGGCGACGCACTTCCGACCTTCGAGATTCCTTCGGCGGAACTTGCGGCAGGCATCGAGGCCTTCACACTATTCCTGAAAGCGGGGTTGACTGCATCGGGTGGCGAAGCACGTAAACTCATCCAAGGCGGCGGCGGTAAAATCAACGGCGAGAAAATCGAGAGCGAGAAACAGAAAATTTCGAGCGCTGATTTAAAAGACGGCGTGATCAAACTTTCCGCCGGCAAGAAAAAACACATTCTGGTAAAAGCCGTCTAGCTACTCCGCCGCGGCGGGTTCTTTTTTTACTTCTTTATCAGGCTTCTTCGCGGCTGGTTTATCAGCGGCCTTCGCTTTTTCCGGCACCTTCGCTGGCGCTTGTTTTTTCACTTCGGCAGGCTTGGGCATCTGCTCCGGAGTCACCGGCCCCTGCACATCATCATCCGGCTCCGATGGCAACCGTGACTCGGATGGAATACCCCAGATATTCCTGAGGAATCCCGGCGTTAAAATACTGAACGGATTGACTGAAACCTCAGGCTTATCCATGGTGCCCGAGATTTTATAGCGCGCGGCGATGATGCCCTGCCCATCACCCCCCGTCAGGAAATTACCGACCAGCGGAACATTGCCCACAAAGCGGTTCAGGCTATAGGCCGGAATGATATTGCCGCGGATGATCATCTGCGAAGTGGCAAGGTTGGCCTCGCCATCGACCGTCAGGCCGATCGAACTACCGGCCGCACGGATATCCTTCATGATGAAGTTATCACCGGAGTAAGCAAACTCGCCGCCGATCTTGTCGAACACGATACCCTGCCCGTTCAGCAAGTCGAGGATACCTCCCAGTGAAAGGAGCGAAAGCATATTAGCCAGGATCGGTGCCTTCACTGCACGCAGGTCCTTGATCACGAACTTCCCTTCGAATGGTGCATCCGCTTTCGAATCATCGATATTGGCAGAGGCCTCGAGCGTACCGCCTACGACGTTCTTGAACAGCCCAGCCCCCCGCATCAGTGAGCCGGCATTATCGGATTTCAGCGCAAACGTCCGGGTATTATCCGATTTGCTGATCGTGAACAGCACCTGCTTCTTCTCTCCGGCAAAGCCCTTGATCGAGCCACTCGAGCATTTGCCCTCTGGGCACAGGATCATACCCGAGACATCCTCGAGCTTTTCATCATTGGCGAGATAGAAGGTATCTGTATCGATGCTGATACTATAAGACTTCTTCTTTTCTTTCTTATCCACCGCCGGTTTCTTCTGTGGCTCTGCTGCCGGCCCGGAATCGTCTAAAAGGTTCGTCACATCCACCGCAGCACCGAGGAGCCTTATGGTATACCCCTTCTTATCGTCATAGCTGACGTCGAGTTTAAAATCGTTCTGCTCGAATTTGACAGGCAAGAGATGGAGGTCGCGCACCACATCTGCTTTAGGATCATAAGAGCCCGAACCCGTCACTTCGAGCTGATAGCCAGTCAGACTCAGCTGGTTGATCGTGATAGGGGCATTGTCCGGCTGTGACAAATCGAGCTTCAACATCGCCGGCTTACCGAGTTTCTTATTAAAGCCTATGTCCTTGACGTGGATATCCGCATCATCCAGCTTTGCTGTGATGATCAAACGCTCGACATTGCCACTCTTCTCCGATTCCAAGCTCACATCTGCAGCACCTGACATGATATCACCAACCGGCACATCGAATCCGGTGATTTGCTCCGCCGTCATTTTGCCTTTGACTGCATATTTGGAAATAAAGCCCGACGAAGCATCCTCAAAATAATAGATATTCAACATGCCACCATTTAAACGCGCATCGCCGGATACCTCGAATTTCTTCGGATTGGCTTCCACTTTAAGCTTCGCGTCCGTCATGTCGATGTTCTTCACCACCTTTGGCAAACGGATATCCTTCAATTCCGATGTCGCATCAAAATCGATCGAGGCAACATCCAGGTCTTTGAGTAGCGGGAAGCGGAAACGGAAACGGGTTTTTGCCTCACCACTGATTTGCTTGATGGATGGAAAACCACCATCACTGCCACTACCGCCGCGAAGCACCAGGAAATCCGCGAGATCGTTTGCATCCCCCACTAATACACCCTTGATCTCGATTTCTTCATTACCCAAGCCAAGATTGTAGATCGCGATATCACTCTCCATGATCTTGGAATGTTTCATGACCGGATCCTTGAGCGTAAGACGCATGGTCTGACCATCGAATACCGCCTCGCCCGAACCCTTCACCGGTGGCAGTTTCTCGAAATAATTCATGTCGATATCGCGGAAGCTGATAGAGGCTTTGAGCGATTCTTTCTTCAATGTACCGACAGTAAGGTCTTCGGGCATCACCTTCACGGTGGCCTCTGCCTTGCCGACGATACCGTTCTTCATATGCTGACTCATCCATTCACGTGGATTCGCCGCCACTTCCTCCGGCCAATATTTCCAAAGGTCATCGAACTTGATATCTTTGATAAGGATATCGGCATCCAGCTCCGGTGCATTCATCGTACCCATATATTGGGTATGGTTTCTGAATCCGCCTTTAAGGGAGATCGTCGTTGCATCCGAATCCTTCGACTGCACGTCGAACACCGCGTTCTTGATGCCCTCGGTGCTATTCATCTTCATCGAAAGCCTTGCACCGAAACTGAGCGGTACTTTTTTGAGCCACACCTGCTCAGGGAAAAAACCGATCAGCGTGCGCGGCAATACATCGCTTACCGAAAGCTCGATCTCCGAGTCACCTTTTTCAGAGAGATCGCCTTTCATATTCATGAATATCTTCTCGCCGAATGCATCGTTCTCCAAAGAGGCATCGATTGCAACCGAATCCCCCTTCTGCTTCATATGGAATTCCGCGCGCGGGATATCGAACACGCCTTCACGGGATTTATCCTTGGTATAGACCGTAGCTTTCACGAAATGCAGCCGGCGTATCGGAAGGTCTGCGAAGAGTTGTTCCACCGGTGTGATATTCTGTGCCACCACAGACTGCATGTTGTTGAACGCGACCAATACGTCTGGCACTTCATCCGTCTTTTCGACCGATGCATCCGAAGAAACATCGACCGTGATCCGCGCGCCGATGATCTCTACCGAATGAAAGCGCACCTGGCCTTTTAAGAGTGACGTCACCGAGAAGCCGAGTGCGACATCTGGGAAACTCGCCACCTGCGCGCCATCCTTATGCATCAATTTCGCATTATGGATATGGATCCCGTAACCCTTTTTCCAACCATCCCACTGCAGGACGGTATTGCCGATACTGATGCCATAATCGCTACGAATGCTCGAGAATGCCCGTTCCACCTGCTCAGAGAGATAGGGCACCTGACGAGGAGCGATAGCGACCCAGACAAAGAACGAAATGATGTTTACCAGGCATGCAATAGCGACCAGCGCGAACACGCGTCTGAAAAAATTTCGCTTTCTCTTTGGGGTATCTTCCACGAACGGTATGAATATGCTGGTAAAAATTGAACAGTAATGTACTCTCGCATCATACGCGATTTTTTGAATATTCCCATTCTTAATTTACCCATGCCATTATTTTCAGAATTACAGAAATCAGCCCGTTTCCCAAAAGCTTCCGATGAAGCGCAGGTCGGCGTTTTTCTATCTGAATTACGTGAGAATGCCGCAAGCGAGAATAATACATCCCTTGCAGCTTTCGTTGAAAGCCTGCTCAGTGATAAAGTGTCTAAATCCTTTATCACTGCGGTGTTCGGCAATAGCCCATACTTAAGCAAGATCATCCTGAAGGATATTGCTTTCTTTGCGTTGATCGCAACAAAGGGTTTTGATACGGCCTACGAGAGCATCCTGAAAGAGCTCAGTAACATGCCGTTCGATGGTTCTAAAGATGAAATGATGGCAGCACTTCGCAAGAATAAACTGCGCTGTGCACTCGTCACTGCACTGGCCGATATCTCCCGCCTCTGGAGCTTAGAGAAAATTACGCATCATCTTAGTGAATTCGCCGACCGTGCCCTTGAGATCGCTGTAAACCACACGCTGTTTAAAGCAGCGCTTGCGGGTAATATCATGCTCAAGGATAAAACCAACCCATCATTCGAATCAGGATTGATGGTGCTGGGTGTCGGCAAGCTGGGGTCATTCGAACTGAACTACTCAAGCGATATCGATATCATCTTCTTCTACGATGAAGAAAAAGTGGACTATCACGGAAAAGTCTCGATCTCGCATTTCTTTATCCGCCTTGCACAGGAAGTGACGCATATATTGCAGGAGCGTACCGCAGATGGTTATGTGTTCCGTACCGACCTCCGCCTCCGCCCAGATCCAGGTTCTACACCGGCTGCGATGTCGGTGGCCGCCGCAAAGGTCTACTACGACACCGTCTTCCAGAACTGGGAGCGCGCCGCGATGATCAAGGCTCGCGTCTGTGCAGGGGATAAAGATGCAGGGGCCGCGTTCCTCGATTTCCTGAAGAATTATATCTGGCGTAAGCACCTCGATTTCGAGAGTATCCAGGACATCCACTCCATCAAACGTCAGATCGATAGCCGCCAGGGCAACCTCCCGGAGGGTATGTTCGGCTACCATATCAAACTCGGTCACGGCGGTATCCGCGAGATCGAGTTTTATGCTCAAACGCAGCAACTGATCTGGGGTGGCCGTGAGATCAAACTCAAGGAGCCAGCGACCTGCAAAGCACTTGTAGAACTTGCAGCACTTGGCCATATCACCGCTAAAGCACGCGATGAATTAATCGCGGCCTATGAATTCTACCGTACGGTTGAACACCGCCTGCAGATGGTGGCGGACGAGCAAACACACAGCCTGCCACAGACAGCGGAAGAAATGACGTCGTTTGCGATCTTCCTGGGCTTTGAGAACGCCGAAAAGTTCATCGGCTCATTGACCGACCACATCACCAAAGTGCAGGGTCATTACCGTAAACTCTTCGATACCGCGCCCTCGCTCGCGGGTGATGATCTTGGTATCCCTGGAAGCCTGGTGTTTACGGGTATCGAGAACGATCCTGAAACACTCGAGACCCTTACCAAGATGGGCTATTCCACCCCGGATGTAATCTCGGAGATCGTGCGCGGTTGGCACCATGGCCGCCGCCCGATCACGACCACCAAACGCGCCCGCGAGATATTGACCGAGTTGATGCCAGTACTCCTCCTCGCCTTCTCGAAAACGGCCTATCCCGATACCGCCCTTGCGCGCTTTGATGAATTCATCGGTAGGCTGCCAAAGGAAAACCCGATCTTCTCGCTGTTCTACGCGCAACCGCAGGTGCTTGTCCTGCTCGCAGACATCCTGGGCGATTATCCCTATTTTGCCGAGAACCTCAGTCGCAAACCTGCATTACTCGATTACGTACTTTCACAGGAATTCTACAGCGCCCTGCCGGATATGGATGTGCTGAAGGATGACTTGAAAGCTGCGCTCAAGGAAGCGCGCAACTACGGTGAAACACTGGATATCTGCCGTGCGTGGACACACGACCGTCAGTTCCGCGTGGCTATCCAGATGGTGAAGGAACAGATCACGCCCGAGCTTGCGAACACACAGCTTTCGAACATTGCCGAGGTGTCGCTTACCGTTTGCCTCAAAGCCGTGATGAAAGATTTTGCCAAACTCCATGGCAAGGTCTCAAGCGACACGTTCGCGATCATCGCAATGGGCAAACTCGGCAGCCGTGAGCTCACCTTTGCTTCCGACCTCGATATCGTCTTCGTCTACGACCCCTCGGGATTCCCAGAAGATGCGACGCTTTCCGCCAACGAATATTATGCGCGGCTCAGCCGTAAATTCATCGCAGCACTCACTTCACTGACGCAAGAAGGTTCACTCTACGAGGTGGACACACGCCTGCGCCCTTCGGGCAAGGATGGCCCTGTTGCCTCGAGCATCGAATCCTACGGTTCGTATTACCGCAAGAACCTCGCTGACGATGCCACACAGAACACGGCATGGGATTGGGAATATATGGCGCTTACCCGCGCCCGTGTTATTTACGGTGGCGCGGCACTCAAAAAAGAAATCGAGAACATTATCCGTGACCGTATCCAGATGAAGTGGGAAAAGCCCAAATTGGCACGCCGCATATGCGATATCCGTGAGCAGATGTTCGAGGAGTTCGGCAACACCAACCCGCTCAATATCAAACATGTGCGCGGTGGGCTGGTTGATATCGAATTCATCAACCAATACCTGAAACTCGTCTATGCGGCAGAACATCCGGAGATACTGGAAAGCAATACACGTGCGAGCTTTGGCCGGATGTATGAAGCAGGCCTTATCGCCGGCAAGGATTTCGAAGTGCTCGACCAATCCATCCATCTCTTCCAAAGCACCCAGACTATCTTACGCTTAATGGGCAATAAGAATCCAGAGGAAGAAACCCTTACCCCTGGTATGAAAGACACGATTGCAAAGGCGATTCCTTCGAAAAACTATGAAGAAATCAAGAAAACGCTTGAGAACAGCCAGAAAAAGGTGCAAAACCTGTTCGACCGGATTATAATCGCCGTAGCCGGTAAAGCAGGAGAGACTTAAATGACCAAAGCCGTTCGCAATCAGGCACGTTTACTCGAAGAAGGCGATTTTGCTCCTGATTTTACGCTAGATACCGACGAAGGCACGAAGATCACCCTCTCCAAACTCCGCGGCCAGAACGTAGTCCTCTATTTCTATCCCAAAGACGATACACCTGGCTGCACCTTGGAAGCGAAAGACTTCACCACGCTGCACCGCGATTTCGAACGTTTCGAGACGGTCATCATCGGCTTATCCAAAGACGATGTGGAGAGCCACAAGAAGTTCAAAGAAAAATACTGTATGCCCTTCACGCTTGCGTCCGATATGGAAGGCACGGTGCTTGAAGCCTATAATGTATGGGTCGAGAAAAGCATGTACGGTAAATCCTACATGGGCATCCAGCGCGATACCTATCTGATCGACAAAAAGGGTGTCATCCAGAAGATATGGCGCAAAGTGAAAGTAGAAGGCCACGCACAGGAAGTATTCGATGCGGTTACCGAAATTGCATAAGGGCCGGATTGCCCCTACTCTCGAGCGCCCCGGTGCTGGCGTTCAATCCTCATTCCCCCATAAACATCTCCTCGCGATCAGCGATCTCTCGGTGAAAGATATCGAGCAGATTCTTGCGCTCTCCGAAACCTACGTACAGACCAATCGCTCGAACAATAAGAAGAACCCGATCCTTAAAGGACAGACGCTCATCAATCTATTCTTCGAGAACTCCACGCGCACGCGCACCTCGTTCGAACTCGCAGGCAAGCGCATGGGTGTCGATGTCATCAATATGAATGTCGAGAGTTCCTCCACGGCAAAAGGGGAAACATTGCTCGATACTGCTATGACCCTTAATGCCATGCATCCGGATTTCATCACCGTTCGCCACGCAGAAAGTGGTGCCGTACAACTGCTCTCACAAAAAGTGAAATGTGCGGTGATCAACGCGGGCGATGGCTGGCATGAACATCCGACACAAGCATTGCTTGACGCACTCACCATCCAGAAGCGCCGTGGCAAGATCAAAGGCCTTACGGTCGCGATCTGCGGCGATATTCTGCATAGTCGTGTAGCACGTTCTAATATCGCACTACTCAACAAAATGGGCGCACGTGTGCGTGTGGTTGCACCGCCGACCTTGATGCCGCTCTATGTCGAAACGCTCGGTGTCGAGCCGTTCTACGAAATGGAGAGAGGCCTGAAGAATGTCGATGTGGTGATGATGCTCCGACTTCAAAAGGAGCGTATGACAGGGAATTATATCTCTTCCACCAGCGAATATTTCCACTTCTACGGACTCGATCGCACCAAACTCTCGGTTGCGAAAGACGATGTCTTCGTGATGCACCCGGGCCCGATGAACCGTGGTGTAGAGATCGATAGCGAGCTCGCCGATGATATCAACCGCAGCGTCATACTCGACCAGGTCGAGATGGGTGTCGCGGTGCGTCAAGCGGTGCTCGAACTCCTCGCCCATAAATCCTAGATTACTACCTCAGAAACACCAAACCCGACCGCCCCTCATGGGACGGCCGGGTTTGAAATGTACCAATTACCCCTACACTAACTAACAGGTCTGCTCAGCCCATGTTGGCTTGGGTGAGGGTTTCGACGATGAGCCTCATCATGATGGCGGGAATCGGGGTCTCGCACTGCACAGCCCCCTGCGTCCCGTCGAACTTGCTGACCGGGAACTGCATCTTCTCGCCCTTCTCCATCACCATCGAGCCGACCTTGATGTCTTCGAGCGCTTCGATCTCGACTGACCCGGAAACGAGTTGGATCTTGAACGGGAGTGCGACTTCGACATGGATCACGAACGTTTGCGTAGCCACGACAGTACCCTCGGAGTTTGGTCGTGATGCGCGAAGACGAATCCCGCAGGATTGTTCCTTGTCTTGGCATCACACTTTCGGATGAGTGAATATCCTTTTCACTCTACGTGCATAGGCATGCATGGTTGGACGCCATGGATACTTTACGCACGAGTTAGTTGTATCCACTATAGCAGAAACAGGTGAATAACTGGTTAATACCCCCCTAAAAACACGAAAACCTTCCACCCCAGCTAGGGTGGAAGGTTCGCGTGTGTCCCGGTTTACGCTCCGGAACTAATCTCCTCAGTCGTCGAACGGATCCGCGATGTCGAGGCCCGCACGTGCGGCCTCGTCCTCGAGCAGCATGTCGCCGTAGGCCTCGCCGTAGGGCTTCGGCTCGACCAGCTTGATCTCCATGAACGGCACCATCTTCCAGTCCTGAGACGCGTTCTGCCGCATCATGATGTCGTAGGTCCGGTTGTACTCGATCTGGACGGGCTTGCCCTTGGACAGCTCGAACGGCGTCGCCTCGAGGTCTTCCAGCAGTGAGATGCGTAATGCGACTTGCACTTCGCCCTGCTTGTTTTCTGCCGTGGGGAACTCGCCGACGCTTGCAACGAACCTAATCCCGAACAGGGTGAACGAAAACATGACCCGAACTCCGAATGTGGGGATTGCAGACGAATCACACCATCCTTGGGGTGATTCGCACTGCGGGGTGGGGTACTAAGGAACATCCTTGCACCTTACTTGCTTTCCATGTGTGGGGTGATTTTTAAAACCGCACCGCACATTTCCAGACAAGAACCAACTGTCCCCATGGTATCAAACCCATGTTAACAAAATCTTAAATTTGTAATTTTTGATGTAGATTTTTAGTTTATACGAGAGCCCTCCCCCACCCGACGGGTGGAGGAAGGCTCGCGCTTCTGGCTTTACGTTAGGTGCCAGGAACCTCTATCACACTCAGCTCTGGCTGGCGCGCTCCTGCGCGGCGAACTCCGCCGCGTGCTCGCTGACGCTCTCGACCTCTTCGTCGGCCGGGAGCGGGAAGGCCGGGGCCCACTCTTCCGGGTCCCCGAGCCAGCTGCCACCGGAGTGGCCGTTGTGCTCGTGGTCCCAGCGGGCCTTCTGGTTGGTGAACTCCGCCTCGAACTTCGGCAGGTCGGCGATCGGGGCCTCGATCTTGTACGGGGCCTTGGCCAACAGCACCCACACGTTGACCTTCTCGCCCTTGACCACGATGTGTTGGATCTTCATCGGAACCTGAGCCTCGAACTGGTGTGATGCGCAGCATGACTCCCCCGTTTTACAAACACGGTTGGAGTCTTACTGCACGCGGTAGTCACGAAAGCGCCGTTGCTCCCGTGACGTGTACTTTGCCCGACGATCCTCTGCTGCACCGGTGTTGGTTGTGGTGCTGGCGGAGAATACTGATGTCGGACTAGATCAAACTATCTCTAGGATAGCAAATAATGGTTAATTTTTTATTAGCGTTGCACACTTTTTATTTAACCATTTATTAAGCATTTAGACATATAATAGCGTATTGATAAGTAAGGATTTTCATGCGCCCGATTTACGAGCCATCAACCGACCTACTCTATTCCGGCCATTTTGAGCGGGCGGATCTGGTCGCGCTCGGGAATGCGCTTGGGGTCAGCAACATCAAAGTCATCACCCAGGCAACGCTTGAACCGGACCGGGTATTCTATCACGCGTGCATCAATCGGGTGCTCATCAACGTCAAACTGAAGCATCTGGATGAAAGCGAACGTTCGGTTGAAATCGCAGATCTTGCAGAGCGCGTTTACCGTGACAGGCAGCCGCTTTTTTTCTCTGAATTGTTGAAAAGAGATACCGAGTTAAGAACAAAATTGAATGGCATCGATGTGTTCTGTAATACGCTTGATCAGATGGCGCCCGACCCATGGGATAAAGCTGCGTTCGACCAACTGTGTGGTGCAGAAAAGGTGCCACAGCGCTGGCAACAGAAAGCCATCGAAACCTACCGCACCATCCGTGAACGCATCGCGACAGGAGAATATACTCCGCGGGAGGAAGAAGATGCCCTCTCGCTTACCATCTATTGGGCGCAGCGAAACGTTGAATATAAACACTACAGGACCATCGCGCGTGAAGCGGTGGAATCTTATCTGGAGAAAACCATCGGTAAAGAAGAGCGTCTTGCCGTACAGCCCGCCAAGGGTCGCATCACCACCATGGTCATCGGCGGGTATGGCAGCGGCAAAAGCACCATCTCCAACTGGCTACTCGCACAGATGGGAGATGAAGAGCGTCAGAATACAGGCATCCATGATGCGGATACCGCGAAGATTGCACTTCTGAGAAAAGCCATCCTGGATAGAATATTGCCTCCTGATCATCCGACCACGGGTTTCGCCGTGCAGAACGAATCCTCCAATATCAATTACGAAATCACGAGAGAGAGGGCATATCTTGCCGAACATGCTGGCTTTGTGCCCAGGGTCATTATCAATAGCCCGATCTTAGGTACAACCGAAATGAATGAGGCCCTTGCAGGTGGTGGCAAATTGGTGGGACACCATCTCTTCATGACTATCCCGGAGGCGGTTGGCGAATCCAAACTCCGCGCAGCACGCATCGGACGTATGCCAGAGGAAGCGGATATCCACTGGTCTACCGTCGCTTCAGCGAAAAGTATCCTAGGCCTTACGGATAGCACGTATCGTGGCAAAGAGATCACCCTGCATCTCTACAACCGTGAACAGCAGAAAGCACCTAAGCATTATGGCGTGATCGATGTCGCAAATGCCGTCTTTTACATCCATGACCTGAATGCTTTAGCCAGCACTGCAGAGATGACGGATGAATCCATCTCGCGTCCGGAGGCACTTCATCGTTTCCTTAAAAAATTCAATGACGCAGGTTTCACTATCGCCCTTGCCAAGGCAGAGGAACTCGACAATCCCGTCGCTGTAATTAAGGCGGATAAGAAACTTGAAATCGCGAACCGTGCTGACTTTGTTGCTTACGGCGATTTGCGCGCTGAAGTGACTAAGCTTTCTGCCCATACACAATTCAGTGATATCGTGCTGAACCAACCGAAGCCGACAGGCGCGATAAGGATGTAAGTATGAAAACACCCCCTCTCAATGACCAGCTCATGGATACCAAACTGGATATCAAGGATGATGAGTTTGCCCGCATCGCCGAGAAGACCACTGCTGATAAGGCGAAAATGGAAGCCTTGATGCGGAAGATATCCGAGCAGGATACCAAGTAAGGTGCTCGGTTGGCACAAGCCAGCCAATAATCTCCGCTTTTAGGCAAAAATACTTGATTTTACGCCCTCTGCTGGTTACACCAAGAGTAACCGAGGGGAACATGCCACCAAAAGCACCGAAGCAGAACTGGACACTTCCAGACCATAATTCCAAGAAAAGCCACAAAGTCGCTTATATCAATGCACGCATCATCGATCCAGAATCCGGCTTCGATAAGAAAGGTGCACTGTTGACTGAAGGCGAGAAAATCGCTGATTTTGGCCCCGCACTCTTTAAGAACGGCGTTCCGAAAGGCATCGAGGTGGTGGACTGCGAAGGCCATGTGCTATGCCCAGGCTTGGTCGATATCCAGGTGCATTTCCGTGAACCCGGCCAAGAACACAAAGAGACCATCAACACCGGCAGTAAATCCGCCGCGGCGGGCGGTATCACCATGGTGGTCTGCCAACCCAATACCAAGCCCGTGCTCGATAACGTACCCATCGTCGAGTTCATCAAGAACCGTGCACGTGAAACCTCGTATGTGAATATCCGTGCGTATGGCGCGATCAGTAAGGACATGAAAGGTGAAACCATCACCGAGATGGGCTTGATGCGCGAATCGGGCGTAGTCGTCGGCTTCACGGACGATGGCCTTCCGGTCATGAACTCCCTGCTTATGCGGCGCGCACTTGAATTCTCCAAGATGCTCGATGTGCCGATCGCACAGCACGCAGAAGATCTGAACCTTTCCAACAAAGGTTGCATCAACGAAGGCAAGATTTCGACCAAGCTTGGCGTGCCGGGTATTCCGAACGCATCCGAAGCCGTGTGTGTGGATCGCGATATCCATCTGGTGGCACTCACCGGTGGTGTATATCACCTTCTTCATGCCAGTACGCATGAGGCCGTCGAATCCATCCGCCGTGCGAAGAAGATGGGATTGAACGTCACCGCGGAAGCGGCACCGCACCACTTCACTTTAACCGATGAAGCCGTGCTCGATTATAAAACCTTCGCAAAAATGAACCCACCACTCCGTGCCGAAAAAGATCGCCTTGCGATCATCGAGGGTTTGAAAGACGGTACCATCGATGCGATCGCGACCGATCACGCGCCGCATGACCAGGAATCGAAACGCGTGCCGCTCACCAGTGCCGCATTCGGTATCGTGGGTGTCGAGACCATGCTGCCGCTCTCGCTTGCGCTTTATCAAAATAAAACACTCTCACTCCGCGATGTACTTGGCAAGATGACCTGGCGCGCAGCCGATATCATCCGCGAGAAACGCGGCCGCATCAAGAAAGGCGCTATCGCCGATCTGACACTCATCGATCTGGGGATGGAATGGGTGGTAGAGAATGATAAACTCTCGAGCAAATCGAAGAACTCTCCGTTCGATGGCCGCAAGGTCAAAGGCCGCGCGATCCGCACCATCGTCAGCGGGCAAACGGTGTATACGCTGGGTTAACTACTCCCCAGGCGTATCAGGGTTATAACCCTTGCTGATGTCGATTTTGTTTACTGCCGCGATTAGTTTTACCACCTGCGAAAAAAATCCATCCCTCAGAGCTTCACTAAAGCATATATCATTCCATGCAGCTTCCCGGCTTAGTTTTTGTTCCGTTAACGCACGGGCGAGCTCTGGGTTATTGGGGATATACTCATCTTCAAACCATTCAACAAGCTTACGAGGAGTTTTATCTCCATCAACCTCAAGTACTTCGAGAATTCCTGACCTAGACGATGCTTCAAGAAAATCTTTCAACGTTACATACTTTTTCATAGACCATAGCAGATCTTCACAAATTGAATCCGGTAAATACAGGCTGCTGCCTTCTTCCTGAATACCTGACATAATAGGCTTTTCTGCTAAAATTTCTCGTAAAGCCCCTGCTGCTTGCTCATTCTCAGGAAGATCGTCTACCCTAGAACGGAAGTCCCACACCAAAAACAAAAAATCATAAACACCTTCTATTACCATTTCGGCTGCTTCCTGTGGATTTTGCGGCTCTTTCTCGGCAGCTGCCTTCTTCTGATCAACGGATACATTACCTTCTTTGTATGACTCTATGCCCCTCTCACTTTCAGCACTAAACATGTCAAGTGCGGCAGCGAGCCATTCCCGCTTAAACGGCTTTCTCTCGGCAAGAGCGAGAACAAACTCCATATTATCCTTATGCCTTACCGTGAATTCATCACCTCGTAAAAGACTAATATATAATTCGTTAAGGCTGTGGATGATGATCGCCTGTTGAACCGTTATAGCATGAACGCTTAAATCAGTATCTTCTTTAGGGGCAAACGCAGCAACTGCGGCATAGATGCGGTCATAGGTGCCTTTGTTAAAATTATCTTCAAATACTCCTCTATCAATCTCTTCATCCGGCTCCACAAAAGGAGGGATTTTGAGGATCATAATCAAACTACCAGAGTGTATACTCAATTGCCCCATTATATCATCTTCGATCTGTTCATCGGTCATTTCAGTTTCTGATTTGAGTGCCTCCACTAAAGGCAATTCAAGCAACGCCGCAAGTTGCGCTTCCTTATTAGCCTTATCTCTCCAATTCGTTCCGCTCATAACGCCTCCTATTCCTTACTCTGCGCCACCATCTTCAGGATATATTTTCTAAAATCCGGATCTTCACCGACGAGTAATTTCGGCAGCGCTTTTCTGAAATCCTCACGCTTCACCCAGAAAATAATGTAGTCTTCCCAGGTGCTCCACAGACGCTTTTGGTGTGGCGGCATCTTCTCTTCATAGACAAGGATGTATGCTTGTTCGAATAAGGAAATCAGCAGATCGAAGATGATGAGTTTCCTCTCAATTTGTTCATTCGTCAGCTTTCGCTTCGAACTGTTTTTTGAAAACAGGCGAAGATCGGAATTCTCAAGAAGGATTTCCTGGAAATCGGAATATTGGTCAGCGAGGCGTTGATACACCTCCTCCTCTTCGTTCTGACGTTCCTTACGGTAATCGGAAATGAAAATAATGATGGCGAAGGGTAAACCGATCACGGTTACCACATAGCTGAGCAACTCCCACGTCTCTATATCAGTAAAATCCATCATGCTCAGATACTAAGTGAAAATGGTGAAGAAAAGGTTAATGCCCTGCTTTATACCCTAAAACACGAAAACCTTCCACCGCCCCGAAGGGTAGTGGAAGGTTCGCGTGTGCCCTGACTTACGATGCCAGGGCTAGGTACTACGGCTTCGGCAACTCGAAGCCGAACTCGTCGTCCTCATCGGTCGGAGGGGCGGCGGGCGGCGGCGGCGGCGGCAATTCAAACACCACCTCCTGCTCGCCTGGCCAGTCTTTCAACTCGAACCAGCCCTCGTCGTCCTCCTGCGGCGGCACCGCCTTTGCCACCTCACCCAACCCGGAAAGCTTACCGAACTCGGTGAGGGCTTTGGAGATGTCCTCGCCCACGGCCGCCAACGCAATGGCAGTTGGCGGCAGCTCCCAGCAATCGTTGTCATCCACGACGACTGGCCCGGTGACCGGCGGACCGATCACCAAGTGCTCACCCGTGGGCAGCCCGCTCCCGGGGAACACCGAGTTCAGGATATTCCGGGCGCGGCGCGTAGCGCGCAGGTGACGCACCACCTCCGTCGCCTCGAACTCCTCGCGGGTGAAGGGCGTCAACTTCACGCCGACCGCCGTGAGGATGGCCTTCGCGGTGGCCCCGTTCATGTCACCGTAGTTTTTCGTGGCGCCGTTCTTGGACGGCTTGGTGAACACGAGCCCGGCGGTCAGGATGCGCTTCTGCATGGGACTAGTACCTCGCCATTTCTCCCATCCCCTGTTTTTAATTGTTAGGGGGACGCGGATAGTGGCACATGTAGGGATTGGTGGAGGAAATTTGTGAAACCCTTTCCACTTAGGGTTATGCAAAACTGTAGGCTCGAACCGTAGCAAAACCAAAAACAATGCCCACAGTCAAACACCGAACCAAACTTACATAACACCAACTTAACATCCCCAGTATGACTGAACGATATTACAAAAATATTACCCCTGACCCATGGTTAATAGCGCCTATAAACACGAAACCCCGCCCCCACTAAAGGGGACAGGGTCTCATGCGCCTGACTCACGCCAGGTCTTTAGGTATCAGGTCACTGCGGCGTCTCTACCGGGTAGCCCCCGAAGTTGTCGGTTTTCGTGACCCCGCCCTTCTCCTTAGGCGGCGCTTCGCCCAGCTCCTTCAGCAGATCGAACGGCTCGTCTTCCGGGGTCAGCTTCACCGCCTCACCCAGCCCATCGATCTCCGGAACAGCAGGCAGGAACTCCAGCACCGTCGTCCCGCCCTCGTTGCTACCCTGCGGCGCATCGTAGGGCGGCTCCATCGGCCACTCGAACACCTCGTCGTTCCAGTCGTGCATGTCGAGCGGCGGGCGCTTGTACGGCCACAGCCCGGCCTTCTTCAGCGCCTGCTGCGCCTTGAACCCGCTCACCGGCCCGTAGTTCTTCGTCCAGCTCTTGCGCCCCGGCTTGTAGTAGCTGTCCGGGTGCTTCACCGACGTCAACAAAAGAGACGCGCGCATAACCCAATACCTCACCACAACTTCCACCATCCTAATTTTTAGGCGGGAGCAGTGGCACACAAGCTGGTGAAGTAATTATTATGACCCCTCTTCACCAAATGGGTCCTTCGACAACCGCGATTACGTTAGTACGTAGCCACGGGTTATATTCCATCAAAAGACAGCCAACGAAAGAGCCACCAGTATATCGCTGGAATATTGCAGTTTGGTTACGTCTTAAAAAGCTAATAAACAGCTATAAAACACAAGACCCCCGCCGCAGATGCGACGAGGGTCTTGTGTTGTTAATTGTGCTTACTCTACTCGCCAGAGCCCCCTTGCGCCGGGGGGTCGCCCTTGTAGGCGTCGTCGTGAACGTCCGTCGGCCACGGCGGCATACCGTTCATCCCGCCGCACAGATTCGTCAACACTTTCGGCATCACGCTCTTCGCCGCCGCCTTCACGATCTTGGCCGCGATGATCGTGCTGCCCGCGCCGTCCCCGACCACTTCGATCGAGATCTTCCCGTCCAGCACCTGCGCGAGGCTCACTTCCGCCGACTGACCCTTTTTGAGCGGGTGGCACTTGCCGCCGCCCAGCACGTTCAGAGGCACGTGCGCACAGATGGTGACGGTGCTGCGCGACACCGTGAGATCGAACGGCAGTTCGACCTCAATCGTGTAAATGGTTCCCATATTCGCTCCCTCCTAAAGAAGCGTAGTGGGTTCCTGATGACGACAGCCGGTTCCCGCAGGAACGTTCCTTGGCTTTGTCATCGTAATTCGTGGGGTAAGGAATCCATTACCTTACCTGCTGCCTAACACCGATGAGTTACATCGGGGTCCAAAACAGCAAGACAAACCATAGGCAGGATAAAGGTAAATTATGACGGAGATATGACGCACCACTGTGAAAAGCCGAAAGTATGGCATAAAATAGCCATACTTGGCAGTCCATCTTATTGCCATTACCGCTATATTTCAGTTACTAAGTATTACACCATCGTTAACGGGTCGTTAACTCATCTGTAACATGTTCCACGTGGAACATGGCAGGATACGCTAGCGTATCTGCCGTAATAGACATTCTATTCGCCCCAAAAAGCAAAAGGGAGAGAGGTTTGCAGTCCCTCTCTCCCTTTGCCGCCCCGTATAATAGATAATAAAATGGGGCTTCATTCTTCCATGATCAGCCGACGGTGTCCCCGTCGTTCGGCCACTGGTAGTCGGCGTTCCCGCTCACCCAGTCGATCACCGCCGACGCGCCCACGCCCATGTCCTCGTTCTCGAACTCCTTGTCCTCGGCCATCGCCCGCGCGGCCTCGTGCCCGATGGCCGCGTACTTGGCCTGCAGGGCGAGGTCGGCACCGTCCACGGCCTTGTCGTCCGGGTCGTCCTTGATCTTGGTCACGGTCTTGGTGGCCGGCTGGACCTCGAAGAAATCGTCCGCGCCGCCGTCGTCGTCGTTCCGCCGATTCCGAGCGCTCATGGCTGCTTTCTCCGCTTTCGGTAATCCCTTACGCAACTTGGGATGTCAACCGAAGCACGTGTGTGGTGAGGGTCTAGAACTCGATCTTCGAACTCTGCTATCTACCCTTCTCACCTTAGGGTCATGTATCAGTCCTCGGTTGCGACACGAGAGACTGGTTATATGCACCAAGAAATACCCCTTTAATATGCCCGAATACTGTTACAAATATGTTAAAATCAGTCGATTAGGGGCTAAAATACTGAAAGTTGCGTTAATCACTGGAAATCCACCAAAAATTTGCTATGGTACGCACGACTCACGATACAGGTTTATGCCATGAAAAAGATGATTCTGCCCATTTTAGCGGTTTTTAGCCTCTCCGCCTCCACTTCCGCCTACGCCATCACCATGGAAGAAGCCATGGTTAAAGCCTATACGCAGAACCCCTCGCTGGAAGCGGATCGTGCTGCGAAAGAGGCTACCGACGAATTACTCCCACAGGCTTATTCTGGTTTCCTTCCGACCGTCACCGCAAGTTATAGCCGCGGTAAGGTAGACCAGACCATCGGTCGCCGTGAAAGCGATAATATCCAGAAGACACGCTCACTCAGTATCCGTCAGCCTATCTTCAATGGTGGCGAAACCATCTTCCAAAGCCAACGTGCAGAAAACCTCATCTCCGCGGCAAAGAACGACCTCATCGATTCCGAACAAACGACGCTTGGTGGTGCAGTACAAGTATATATGGATGTCGTACGTACCGATAAGGTTCTCGACCTCAGCAAGAATAATGAACAAGTGTTAAGCGAGCAGCTGCAAGCGACGCAAGAACGTTTTAAGCTCGGTGAAACGACACGTACCGACGTGGCGCAAGCAGAAGCACGTCTGGAGCGTGCCAAATCAGACCGCATCCGTGCAGAAGGCGATGTGATCGCTGCGCACGCGAGCTATAAGCGTGTCGTAGGTGAAGAGCCGGTAGGCCTTTTCATGCCGACAAGCTTGCCGCAAGTACCGACGAGACTGGACGATGTCGTGAAACGGGCGATGGAAAACAACCCACGCTTGAAACGCGCCGCGTTCACCAAAGATGCCGCTGAAAACGATGTGTGGATTACGAAGGCCCGCCTGCTCCCCGATGCGGAGGTGGAAGGCCGCATGGATCGTGAAGATGGCTTAAACAGCTTGTTTGGTAGCAACCAGGACACCGATTCCCTGCTCTTGCACGTAACGGTTCCACTCTATCAATCCGGTGAAGAATATTCCCGCATCCGCCAGGCGAAACGCACGAAAGAGCGCCGCAACATGGAAGAAGCGGATACAAATAACATCACGCTTGAGGGTGCTACGAAAGCGTGGAAGGATCTGGAAACCGCGCGTTCTACGATCGCGTCCAGTGCGGCTGCCGTGAAAGCAGCAAAAATCGCGCTTGATGGTGTTCGCCAGGAAGCCGATGTGGGTTCCCGCACGATTCTGGATATCCTCGATGCCGAACAAGAACTCTTCACTGCCAACGTCAACCTGGTGACAGCACAACGTAACGAAGTGATCGCAATCTACAACGTAAAATCGATCATGGGTGAGCTGACTGCTGATAATCTGAACCTGCCAGGCCCGCACTATGACATGGATTCTTACCGTGACAAAGTGAAGTACCGGATGATCGGTTTTTAAGCTTTTTGATACCCCCTTTATAACCTGTTGAAATTGAAAAGCTTATTTGCTAGTCTCTTGGCATGGTAAATATTACGCACTACACTGCGGGCAAAGATGTTAACAACAGAAGTATTGAGCGAGGATAGCTCTATGGAGGACATTTTAGCCTCTATCAAGTCTATCATCGCAGGCGAACCCGATCCTAATAAAAAGGCACAGGAACAATCCATGGATAAAGCAAAACCCGCTGATAAAGCCCCTGAAAAAGCCAAAGAGGATGTCCTCGAACTCACCAATAAAGTGGATCCGGCGCCGATGGATGTCTTATCGAATATCGATGCTGCCATGAGTAAGGATGCACCTGCTTCAGCTGCGGCCCCGGCGCCAGAACCGGCAAAAGCAGCACCCACACCCGCCTTCACTCCAGCACCACCTGTAGCAGCACCCGCCCCGATAGATAACGCGGCCGCGGATGAAAACCAACGTCTTCTCTCTGAACAAAGCTCACGTGCTGCGGCTGCATCACTGCGCAACCTGGTCGATAACCTTCCAAAACCGAAAGTCGATAGTATGACACTTCGTTCTGGCAACACGGTAGAAGACCTTGTGATCGAATGCCTTAAACCGATGCTGTCCGCATGGGTGGATAAAAATCTTCCGGTGCTCGTGGAGCGCATAGTCGAAAAAGAAATCAAAAAACTCCTGCCCGATAAATAGGTGTAACGTGGATGTCTTCATCTACTGTGATACTCGGTCTTGGCTCTAACATGGGAGACCGAATGGGGTTTCTCACACGTGCAGTCCAATCACTTTCTAAACACGTCCTTAAGGATATGATGGTTTCTCCCATCTATGCTTCGGATGCCGAAGTGCCGGAAGGTGCGGATACAAGTTACCATCAACCGTTCTATAACATCGCCGTTGCCGGGAAGACCGATAAAGCAGCCTTTGATGTCCTGAAAAGCATTCGTGAACTCGAAGCTCAAATCGGCTTTCACGATCACACCCGCAAATGGGCACCGCGCGAGATCGATATCGATATCCTCGCGTACGGCGATCAAATTATCGAGGATAAAACGCTCGTAGTACCACACCCTCAATTGATGAAGCGTCCCTTCGCGCTACTGCCACTGCTCGATGTCGCGCCGGAGTGGAGACATCCTCTCACAAAAGAAACAGCAGCCTCCGTCGCCACACAATGGAAACGCGCAGGCGTTCCTTTTGCCACCACCAAGACACGCGAGGTCATCGTATTATGAAAACGCAGCTGGTAGGTATCGTGAACGTCACGCCGGATTCGTTTTCGGATGGTGGCGTCGCCAATAATGCACAGACCGCGCTCATGCTGGCGAAAAAGCATTTCGACGAAGGCGCACACATCATCGATATCGGTGCAGAATCCACCCGTCCGGGTGCCACGCCTATTTCTATCCACGAGGAATGGGACCGTTTACAACCGGTACTGAAACTACTCGAGAAGAAATTACCGAAGGCCGTGCTAAGCATTGATACCTACCATGCAGAGACGGTAGCAAAACTCGTGACACATGAGATCGACTGGATTAACGATGTCTCCGGTGGCTGCCCAGAGATCGCAAAACTTATCTCGCGTTACGATACGTTCCATCATGTCATCATGCACAATCTCGGCGTACCCGCGAACAAAGATAAAACCCTGCCTGCATCGCAAGACCCTATCTCGGCGATACTGCACTGGGCAGAGGAAAAACTGATAGAGCTTGAGCGTATTGGGCTTTCAAGCAGCCGTATCATCCTCGACCCGGGCATTGGTTTCGGTAAGACACCGGAACAATCCGTGCACATATTGCGGCATATCAAGGAACTGAAGATCCTGGGTGTACCGTTAATGGTAGGGCATTCACGGAAATCATTCTTAAGCTTCTTCGGAGGCACTGCCACGATGGAAGAGAAAGATAAGCGCACTGCTGAAATCTCCGCACATCTCCAACGCGAGGGCGTAGAGTATATCCGCGTGCACAACGTCAAAGCCTCGATGGATGCGATGCGGGACAATATCGCCCCGCCCCCCGGTTTATTGGTCACACCATGATCCAGGATTTTCCCTTTATGAGACAGGCGCTCGGGTTGGCCGAAGCAGCAGCGAAGCGCGATGAAGTCCCGGTGGGCGCCGTCATCGTCGATAAAAATGGTAAAGTAATCGCCGCTGCGAGCAACCGCGTCGAAGAATGGTGCGACCCGAGCGCCCATGCAGAAGTAGTCGCCATCCGCGAGGCTTGCAGGGCGCTTGGCACCACCAAGCTCGTGGAGTGCGATATGTATGTCTCCCTGGAACCCTGCACCATGTGTGCGCAGGCTATCTCGTTCGCACGTATCCGCAGGCTCTATTATGGGGCAAGTGATCCTAAGATGGGCGGCATAGAACAAGGCAGCAAAGTATTCATGAGCAGCACTTGCCACCATAAACCAGAGGTTTACGGGGGAATCATGGCCGCACCTTCCGAAGCATTGATGAAAGCTTTCTTCCAGGCAAAACGCAGTTGATTCTTTGCGAATATCCTTGCCAAAACAGGCTTTTTAAGGGTATAGCTTGCGCTATTATTTTGCCTGTATGAGGCCATTATGAGCAAAAAGACGATCATCCCCCTGGATACCGAAAAGAAGGACTCCCTGTTCGAGAATAGCGAGCAGAGCCTTCGTGATTTCAACTTCAACGCCAAAGTCGCTGAAGTATTTGACGACATGGTAAGCCGTTCGGTTCCTTTCTACACCGAGATGCAACGTATGACCTGCGAACTTGCGAAAGACTTCGCACGTCCGAATACCAACCTGTACGACATCGGTTGCTCAACCGCGACCACGATGCTCGCGCTTGACCCCTATCTCGATGAAGCTGTTAATTTCATCGGCATCGATAACTCACAGGACATGCTGAACAAAGCAGCGAAGAAAGTGCAGGAATCTGGCAGCAAACGTTCGATGGATTTTGTCTGTGCCGATCTGCACAAAGGCGTGCATTTCGAGAACGCGAGTGTCATCACCATGCTGCTGACGTTGCAGTTCGTCCGTCCGCTTTACCGCGAGCGCATCATGAAGAACATCTATCATGGCCTGAACGACCAGGGCGCACTCATCCTCATCGAGAAACTGACGAGCGAGAGCACGATGTTCAATCGTCTGTTCATCGATCATTACTACGACTTCAAGCGCCGTAACGGGTATTCCGAAAACGAGATCACGCATAAACGTGAGGCATTGGAAAACGTGCTTATCCCTTATCGCGTCGAAGAAAACTATGCGCTGCTGCAGGATGCCGGCTTCAAACACGTAGAGGTGTTCTTCCGCTGGTATAATTTCTGCGGCATCATCGCGATGAAATAATAATCGAAAAGGCATTTATGAAAAAAATCATGATCAAAATCGGTGACTTCTTCTTTAAATATCGCAACCACCTCTTCCCACTGATTCTCACCGCGCTCTATCTTATCTCCGTCCCGCCGCACGATTTTTTCGGCAATGAAAAACTCGAAAACCTGAAAGATATCCTTGCTGTCTTGATCGCCGCAAGCGGCCTTGCACTCCGTGCACTTGTCATCGGCTATGCCTATATCAAACGTGGCGGCCTGCAAAAGAAAGTCTATGCGGAGAACCTGGTGACCCAGGGTGTCTTCTCTGCCTGCCGCAATCCACTTTATGTCGGTAACGTGCTTATCTGCATCGGCATCTTCCTGATGCATGGCAGCCCGATCGTGCTCTCTTTAGGGATCACGATTTATCTCTTCATCTACCAATGCATCATCTTTGCAGAAGAACGCTACCTCCGTGAGAAATTCGGCAAGGCCTATGACGCGTATTGCAACGATACACCGCGCTGGCTGGTAAAAGTATCTGTGCTCCCGGAAGCGCTGAGCGGCATGAAGTTCAACTTCAAACGCGTCATCATGAAAGACTACACCACCATCGCCAATACCATCGTGCTGCTGGCTATCACGGAGCTCTATGAAGATTACAGTGCTATCCGTATCGGCGGCATGGATGGCTACAATGCGCTCCTGTGCTTACTTATCGTGACCTCCATCATCATGGTGATTGCTGTACGCACCGCGAAGAAGAAACACTGGCTGACGGAAGCGTAATACCACTTCTGCCACCAGGCATAAAAAAACCACCGGTATCCCCGGTGGTTTTTTATTCTCTAACGCTTTAAGAAACGTTGAGCCTAGCTTTTCGCTTTCAGGTTCTTCACACGTTCCGTGAGCATTTTAATGAAGGCATCGGAACCTTGGCGGGAGATGACGCCCGCGAAATCCGAACGCTGGGTAGTGATGAGGCTGACGCCCTCACCGATGATATCGATCAGTTTGTACGAGCCGTCTTTTTGACGCAGGCGGTAATCGACACGCACTGCCGGCTTATCGCTCGAACGCACCAGTTCGGTCTGCACGAAGAACTCATTGTTCTTGTCTTCGCGGATGTTGATGATCTTCAGCTTTTCACCCGTGTATTCTTTAAAGCGCGGAACATAGCTATACACGAGGAAGTCTTTATAGAGATTCGTGTATTCTTGCTTTTGGCCGTCTTTGAGTGCGCGGTAGTTTGCACCCATGACGAAGCGGCTCATCCAATCCGTATCGACGGAACGCAGGAAGATCTCTTTCAGTTTATCGGATTTAGCGGAATCAGAGGATTTGCTTTCGATGACGCCGATCACTTCATTGCTGAGTGATTGTACGAAGTTACGCGCACCATCGGTTGCAGCGGAAACCGGCGTCGCTGCAAAAACGCCAACGAATAATACCAGCAGAAAAGCGGTGGGGGAGAAACGTTTCATAACCTATTGCTCTTTCTTTACTTCTGTATTTTGTGTTTTGGTTTCGGTATTCGCCTCGGTTTTCACTTCTTTTTTAACTTCCGTCTTAGCTTTGGCCGGGGCTTTTTTGACTACTTTCTTCGCAGCGGCTTTCTTCGGAGCTTCTTTGGCTTTTACTTCTGCTTTCTGCTCTGCCAGAACACCACTGTGGCTGAAATCCTTTTTACCAGCATTCGTGGACTTATTAAAGTCCTTGCGGAACACCAGCGGAAGATCGCCACGCCCTTCTTGTACGTTCTTTTCCGTATTTTGGATATAAGCACTACGGATCGTAGCATAAGGATCGAATGAGGTGGCTTCGATATCCTCGATGAGATCCAGGTTCTTCGTACGCGCATTGACCGCATCCGAACCCGTACGGGCCAGGGTAACAGGCATTGCTGCATAATTGAACGGGTTGGTCACTGCATCCACTACCTTACCCACTACGCCACGGGCAGAAGACGGGCCAAAGACCGGAAGCATGACATACGGGCCTTCACCCACACCATACGAACCCAGAGTTTGGTCAAAACCCTCTTCGCGGCGCTCCAGGCCAGCATATTGCGCCTGATCGAACAGACCACCGATACCGAAGGTCGTATTGATGATGAAACGCCAGAATGTGACGAATGACTGATCGAAATCGCCTTGTGCGATAGAGTTCAGCATGGAAACCGGCTCAGAAAGGTTGGTCAGGAAGTTATCCACGCGGTCGCGGGCATATTCCGGCACTACCTTCTTATAACCTTTCGCGATCGGGCGAAGCGTCGCTTTATCGAGCCCAACGTTGAAATCATACGTGCCGCGGTTGACGTTCTCAGCTGGATCGTCTGCGGCTACGGTTTTAATATCTTCCGGGCGTGAGCCACGGATATCGATACCTACAGCAGAGACTTCCGCGGAATGCGCGACAAGCGGCGCGGCAGATACGGTTGCAAGTAACATCAGTCCTAAGAGATTCTTACGCATATTCCCCCATCAAATTGGTAAAACCAACCCAGAGCTTACGATACAATAAACTTGTTAAAACTACGTTAAACAATGAAAAGTTCAGGCTCTTTATACATAACTGCTTTGCTAAAAAAAGGAAAATTAACGAATTCGTAAGCCTAAAAATGGCCTTGTAACACAATCGGCTAAACTGTTGCATTTATGCAACAATCATTTTGGAGGGTTTTGGGGTTTACTGTTGCAGATATGGGGCTGATTCGGTAGGTTTACCCCCTTCCTTAAGCGCTAATACGAGTTTTACCCGTGCCTGAACCTGTCGTTTCGACCTTATCAACACTGCTGGATGTCAAACCGCCAACGGTTTCGTTTGAGTTTTTTCCGCCTAAGACCCCGGAGTCAGAAGAAAAGTTGTGGCTATCGATCAAGGCACTCGAACCACTGAACCCTGCATTCGTCTCGGTGACGTATGGTGCCGGCGGTAGCACACGCGAGCGTACACATCACACGCTCCAGCGTATTCTGAAAGAAACCAAACTAAAGCCCGCTGCTCACCTTACCTGTGTCGCAGCAACCAAAGAAGAGATCAATACGGTCGTCAAAAGCTATTGGGATATCGGTGTAAAACATATCGTTGCACTCCGCGGTGATATGCCGGGCGGTGGCAAATATGTTGTACATCCAGGTGGTTACCCTTATGCCGTCGATTTGGTCAGTGGTATCAAGAAGGTCGCGGATTTCGAGATCAGTGTGGCTGCCTATCCGGAAGTCCACCCTGACGCGCTTTCGCCCGAAAAAGACCTCGATAACTTGAAGCGCAAGCTCGATGCGGGCGCCAACCGCGCGATCACGCAGTATTTCTTCGATACCGAGATCTTCCTGCGATTCCGCGATAAAGCCGCAAAAGCCGGCATCAAAGCCCCGATCGTGCCAGGCATCATCCCGGTGGCGAGCTATAAACAGATCGTCAAATTCAGTGCGATGTGCGGAACTTCGATACCCGCGTGGCTGACACATATATTAGAGCCGCTTGAGAATAAACCCGAGCTTCACAAGATCGCCTCCACCATGATCGCAGCGGAGCAGTGCCGTGTGCTGATGAGCCAAGGCGAGAAACAGTTCCATTTCTACACGCTGAACCACGCCGACCATACCGCCGCGGTGTGCCACCTACTCAATAAGCGGGGATAGGATGACGGAGTGGTTCCACAAGATTGAATACGAGATCAACGGCTCCGATATTCAGTTTGTGGAGATATTCCTCGACCCCGAAGAAACCGTCATTGCCGAATCCGGCACCATGATGTTCATGCAATCGGGCATCCAGTTCGATACAAGGATGACCGACGGTAGTGCCAAGAACTCCGGTTTCGTCGGTGGGCTAATCAGCCTGGCCAAGCGCAAGCTCACCGGTGAGAATCTTTTCCTCACATTTTATACAAATACCAGCGATGCGGTTCGTAGCGTCGCGTTTGCTCCTGCTTATCCCGGTACGATCGTTCCGATCGACCTTGCCGAGATGGGAGGTAAGATCCTCTGCCAGAAGCGGGCCTTCTTATGTGCCGCCAAGGGTATCTCGATCGATGTCGGCATCACCAAAAAACTCTCGACCGGCTTCTTCGGCGGGGATGGGTTTATTTTGCAAAAACTCTCGGGCGATGGGCTTGCTTTTATCCATGCCGGAGGCACCGTTACCCGCCGTACTTTAGAGGACGGAGAGATCATGTATGTCGATACCGGTAGTTTGGTGGCCATGCAGCCATCTGTCCAATTTGAAATCAATTTCGTAAGCGGAATCAATAGCTTATTTTTTGGCGGCGAAGGGATGTTTTTAACTAGACTCACCGGTCCAGGCCATGTTTGGGTGCAATCCATGCCCTATTCCCGCTATATAAACAGCATCGCCTATGCGATCGCGAATCAGCCGGCGGTCGATACCAAGGATAAGTAGCCTTCAAATGCCGACGGGGGTAGTGGTATAACCCACTTACCCCCCGTCTCTACTCTCTGTCATCTCACCGAATTATTACTTCTTCTTGTGGCCCGCGAACTGGTTGGCCGGGATCTTGTGCTGCCGCCGCGCGCGCTTGAGGGCCTTGCTGTTGCCCTTGGCCTTGGCGGACTCCGTCTTGCCGTGCTGGATCTTGCGCATGGTCGTAGTCCCTCGGTGTGTGTGGCGGGAACCTTTCGTTGTTTGTCCCGCCTAAGAACTGGATACTACCTTCGACGCTAGAACTCGTTCTACCTATCGATGAACTGGGTGTCCGTGCAGCAACTCACTTCTTCCCAGGTTGTTTTCCAATCCAACAAATACAGTTATGCCAACAAATACAGTTATGAATGTACCGAATATTTGTTACAGAAAGGGGTTTTATACCCCCTTTCGTCAAACCCTTTGAACTACTGTAAATTAATACTTGCCAAGGTACCAATGGGATGCTACAAACTCCCCCAATTGCTAAGCGTTTTAGATAGGTGGGCCAAACAGCCCGCCTTTTTTGTTGCCTAAATCGACCCTTTTACGAGTTATATGCCCGCGACTGAACTGGAATTACAGATCGAATCCCTGGTACGCCCGCCGCTTGATGCGATGGGTTTCACCCTGGTGCGCGTGCGTTTCCTGGATGGTAAGAGCCCGCGCACCCTGCAAATCATGGCAGAACGCACGAAAGACGGCAGCATGAGCATGGAGGATTGCGTGACGGTGAATAACGCGATCTCCACCCTGCTCGACGTGGAAGACCCTATCCAGGGGGAATATAACCTCGAGATCAGCTCGCCGGGTATGGACCGCCCACTCGTCCGCCCTGTCGATTTCGAGAAATATACCGGCTACAAGATCAAACTGACCGCGACCGAGACCATCGACGGCCGCAAGCGTTTCAAAGGCAAACTCACCGGCTTTAAGGACGACACTATCTATATCGAGCTTACCGAAGAGAAAATCGAGGCACAGGTTCCCTACAGTAAGCTGGATCACGCAAACATCATCATCACCGATGAGATGCTGAAGGCGCAACTAAAACAAAAGAAACAACACGCTAACTAGGAGTAAACGAGGTTCATCATGAGTTACAATTTTGCGATTACCGGTAACACAGAAATTCTGCAAGTAGCTGAAGCGGTCGCCCGCGAGAAAGGCATCCCGAAGGATTCCGTCGTCGAAGCGATGGAGCAAGCGATCCAGATCGCCGGTCGCCGTAAATACGGCCATGAGCAGAACATCCGTGCAGAGATCAACCGTAAAACCGGCGAGATCCTGCTGTTCCGTGAGCGCACCGTTGTAGAGAATGGTACCGATGAGAACCCGGTTCTCCAAATCAGCGAGAAGGATGCGAAATCCGTCCGCAAAGATGCGAAGATCGGTGAGTTCATCACCGAGCCGCTGCCGCCGATCGAGTTCGGCCGCGTGATCGCGCAGACCGCGAAACAGATCATCATCCAGAAAGTGCGTGATGCTGAGCGCGATAAACAGTTCGAAGAATTCAAAGACCGCGTCGGCGAAGTCATCAACGGCATCGTCAAACGCGTCGAATACGGCAACGTGATCGTCGATTTCGGCAAAACCGAGACCGTGCTCCGTAGGGAAAATACGATCCCGCGCGAAGCCTTCCGTCCGAACGACCGTATCCGCGCCTACATCGAAGACGTGCGCCGCGAGACCAAAGGCCCGCAGATCTTCCTGTCCCGTACGCATCCGCAGTTCCTGGCGCAACTCTTCGCACAGGAAGTGCCGGAAATCTATGACGGCGTCATCACGATCAAAGCCGTGGCCCGCGATCCGGGTTCCCGCGCGAAGATCGCGGTATATTCCAACGAATCGAACATCGACCCGGTGGGTTCATGCGTCGGCGTGCGCGGCTCCCGCGTACAGGCCGTGGTGAACGAACTCCAAGGCGAGAAGATCGACATCATCCAGTGGACGCAAGACCCGGCTACCTTCGTGGTGAACGCGCTTGCACCGGCTGAAGTGAGCAAGATCGTGATCGATGAAGACAACCAGCGCATCGAAGTCGTGGTGCCGGATAACATGCTCTCCATCGCCATCGGCCGCCGTGGCCAGAACGTCCGCCTTGCTTCACAACTCGTGGGCTGGAACATCGACGTGCTGACCGAGGATGAAGAATCCAAACGCCGTACCGAAGAGTTCAACTCGACCTCTGCGCTGTTCGTGAACGCGCTGAACGTGGAAGACGTGATCGCGCACCTGCTCGTCACCGAAGGCTTCCGCAAAGTCGAAGAAGTCGCGTTCGTTCCGGTGGAAGAACTGGCTTCGATCGAAGGCTTCGATCAATCGATCGCTGAAGCGCTCCATGAACGTGCGAACTCTTACCTGAAAGAACAGCAAGAACTGCTCGATAAGAAATGGCATGAGCTGGGCGTGGCAGAAGCCGTCGCGAAACTCGAAGGCATGAATGCGGAAACGCTCGTCGCACTCGGCGAGAAAGGTATTAAATCTTTAGATGATTTCGCTGATCTTGCACGTGATGAATTCAAGGAGATCGTCCCTGCTTCCGGCAAGACCGATGCAGAGATCGATGCCATGATCATGGCGGCGCGCGAGCACTGGTTCAAGGATGAAAAAACCAGCGCTTGAACGAGCCAAAAGTAAATAAGGACTTTCGGCAGTGTATCGCCACCGGTGACATGCTGCCGAAAGAAGACCTCCTCCGGTTCGTGGTAGGCCCCGATGATACGCTGTTTGCGGACGTCGACGGAACACTTCCCGGAAGAGGGATTTGGGTAAGACTGGAGAAGGAAGCGGTCGAACAAGCGATTAAAAAGCACCTGTTCGATAAACACGCGAAGAAGAAACTTAAGGTTCCGGCAACATTGCCAGAGGATATCCTCCGGCAGTTGCATAAGAAGGCCTTAGGTTACTTAAGCCTCTGCCGTAAGGCAGGCCATGCGGTAAGTGGGGTCGATAAGGTCCGCGAACGCATGACAGAGGGTAAAGTGTCTGCGTTGCTCCTTGCCTCGGATAGCACATTCGAAGGCAGGGATGACATCCGCAAACACGCAAAAAACGTGGAAATGGTCACGCAATTTACCGCAAGTGAGTTGCAGTCGGCGCTTTCTAGTGATAAAGCAGTGCATGCGCTGCTTGAGGGTAAAGAGCTGGCTGTAGCCTGCTTAGTAACAATACACAGAATAGAACGGTTTAACGGAAACAAATGAACGACAACAGCACGCCTAAAGACGATAATCGCACTATCAGCGCACCGAAGCTGCAACTAAAACGCTCGGTGGAAAGCTCCAGTGTGCCGAATACGGCTCGCGGCCCTTCGAGCAGTGGTGCTGCGCGCGCGAAAACCATCAAGGTGGAAGTCCGCCGTACCCGTACCTTCACTCAGGATAAAGCCGGTAACGTCGTTGAAGAGAACAAAGGCGCGGAAGCCGCCGCTGCTGCCGCTGCACAACAACAGAAAGCGCTCGAGTCCGGCCTCTCCGAACAAGAGATCGCACGCTTAAAAGCACTGACGAACGCCCGCCAGGATACTGATAAATCGGTACCGATCTACCGCAAAACGGATCTCAAGCGTGAAGAGCCAGAAAAACCGAAACGCGAGGAAGCACGTACTTCCGGCAAAAAGCCTGAAGCAGCCGCTGCTGCTACCACTCCACAAAATGCTCCGGCTCCGGACCGTGGTGGTTTCAAAAGCGAGAAGATCACTTTCTCCAAATCCTACGATCTGGAAGAGAAGGCTCCTGCCCCGGCTAAGCCGCGCCAGGACGATAACCGCCGCCAGCGTAAGCTGACCGTCGCTGCCGTGCAGATGATGGAAGAAGAATCCCGCGTCCGCTCCATGGCCGCTGAACGCCGTGCACGCGATAAAGCGCGCCGCGCCGCGATGGGCATCACCGCTCCGACAGGCGACCAGGAAAAACAGATCCGCGAGATCGTGATCCCGGAATCGATCAGTGTACAGGAACTGGCGAACCGTATGGCCGTTCGTGCCGTCGATCTCGTCCGCGACCTGATGAAACTCGGTATCATGGCGACCCAGAACCAGAGCATCGATGCGGATACCGCTGAGTTGCTCGTCGCTGAATACGGCCACAAACCAAAACGCGTAACGGAAGCAGACGTCGAGAACGTCATGTCGAGCGCTTCGGAAGATAAAGCCGAAGACCTCCTGCCGCGTCCTCCGGTCGTCACCATCATGGGTCACGTCGACCACGGTAAAACCTCGCTGCTCGATGCGATCCGTTCTACGGATGTGGCAGCAGGTGAAGCCGGTGGCATCACTCAGCACATCGGTGCGTACCAGATCAAAATCCCAAGCGGTGAATTCATCACCTTCATCGATACGCCAGGCCACGAAGCCTTCACCTCCATGCGCGCACGCGGTGCGAAAGTGACGGACATCGTGATCCTCGTCGTTGCTGCCGATGATGGTATCATGCCGCAGACGATCGAGGCTATCGCGCACGCAAAAGCGGCAAAAGTACCGATCATCGTGGCGGTGAACAAAATCGACAAGCCGGGTGCAGACCCGCGCAAAGTGAAAGAAGCCCTGCTCTCCCATGAACTCGTACCGGAAGAATTCGGTGGTGATGTCATGTGCGTAGAAGTCTCTGCGAAGCAAAAACTGAACCTCGATAAGCTGCTTGAGACGATCATGCTGCAAGCCGAAGTCCTGGAACTCAAAGCCAACCCGAACCGTGCATCATCTGGTACCGTGATTGAGGCCCGCGTCGATAAAGGCCGCGGTGTGGTGGCAACGTTCCTGGTCGAAAAAGGTACGCTCAACACAGGTGATCTCGTGGTGGCGGGTACGGGTTATGGACGCGTTCGCGCGCTTCTTGATTATAAAGGTCAAACGGTTGAAAAAGCGGGCCCATCCGTTCCGGTGGAAGTACTCGGCCTCGACCAGCTCCCGGCGGCCGGCGATACGTTCTCTGAAGTCGCGACCGAGAAGCAGGCGCGCGAGATCACCGAATACCGCTTAAAGAAAATCCGTGATACGCGCACTGCAGCTGAGAAACAAGTGTCGCTCGACACGCTGTTCCAGCAAGCAGGTGTCTCAGCGGCGAAAGACCTTCCGGTCATCATCAAAGCGGACGTACAAGGTTCCGTGGAAGCACTCGCCGCGAGTCTGGCGAAACTCTCCAACGAAGAGGTGCGCGTGAAAGTGGTGCACTCCGCTGCCGGTGGTATCACCGAGTCGGATATCGCACTCGCACAGACCGTGAACGGTATCGTGATCGGCTTCAACGTGCGTGCGAATTCCCAGGCCAAGGAAATGGCGAGCCGCGAGCATATCGAGATCCGTTACTACTCTATCATCTACGATGCAGTGGACGATATTAAGAATGCGATCAGCGGTCTCATGAAACCGGTCATCCGCGAACAATTCATCGGCACAGCACTCATCCAGAAAGTATTCGACCTGTCGAAATACGGTAAGATCGGTGGCTGTATCGTGAAAGAAGGTGTCGTGAAACGCGGCGCCAAAGTGCGCCTGATCCGCGACAACGTCGTAGTGCATGAAGGTAAACTGAAAACGCTGAAGCGCTTCAAGGACGATGTCTCGGAAGTGAAAGAAGGCTTCGAGTGCGGTATGGCCTTTGAGAAATACGAGGATATCAAAGAAGGCGATATCATCGAGGCGAGTGAAATCATCGAGGAAAAGCGCGCGATCTAAACGCGCCTTTAGAAAGTCATGACGTCGTTCACGCATAAACCACAATCCCCCCGCCAATTGAAAGTCGGTGAAGTGCTCCGTCAGGCGCTCTCGGAGACCTTCATGCGCGGCGATGTGTATAGCAAAGACCTGCAGGCATACTCCGTGACCGTCTCGGAAGTGCGTGTGAGCCCGGATCTCCGTAACGCGACCGTGTTCATCATGCCGCTGGGTGGCAAGGACAAAGAACGCGTATTGGATATAGTGACCAAACTTTCACCTCAGATCCGTTCGATCATCACGCGTAAGATCGACATGCGTTATTCACCAGAACTCTATTTCAAGCTCGACGAATCTTACGAGAACGCACACAAAATCGACGCGCTGATCAAAAGCACCAAAGTGTCACAAGACGAAAATGACTAAACGTCAGCGTTTGCCTATCAATGGCTGGCTCATTATCGACAAACCGGAAGGCATGGGTTCCACCAATGTGGTGGGGTTGGTAAAACGTTTGACCAACGCGGCAAAAGTGGGCCATGCAGGCACACTCGACCCCTTCGCAAGCGGGGTGCTACCGATCGCCCTCGGGGAAGCCACAAAAACCATCCAGTTCGCGACCGATGCCGAGAAAACCTACCGTTTTACCCTCACCTTTGGCACCCGTACCGATACCGACGACCGCGAAGGCGACGTGGTCGAAACCTCGGATGTGATCCCCAAACTGGCTGATATCAAAGCCGCGATCCCTAAGTTCACGGGTAAGGTCACCCAGATCCCGCCTGCCTACTCCGCCATCAAGATCGACGGCCAGAGAGCCTATGATCTGGCGCGGAAAGGCGAGGCATTCGAGATGAAATCCCGGGAAGTGACCATCCATGCCCTCACCTTCTTGTCACAACCTTCTGAAAAAGAGGTGGAATTCGAGGTTCGCTGCAGTAAGGGCACCTATATTCGGTCGCTGGCGCGCGATATCGCGGCCTCTTTGGGGGCCCTCGCGCACTGCTCCAGGCTCCGCCGTACGAAGGTCGGAGTTTTTTCGGAAACGAACGCGATTTTACTGGATAAATCGGAAGAAATGGTGCATATTCCGCGCCTCGCTGGGGATATCCTTGGCGAATTACGACCGGTCGAGACGGTGCTGGACGGCATCCCGGTTCTAGCCCTCGACTCGCAGTCCGCTGATCGCATCAGGCATGGTCTTTCCCAAAAGGTAAACGACGAAAGCCTACTTGGTAATGACGGTTTGACCGTTATCGCCAAGCTAAACGGTTCACCCGTGGCGATTGGAAGAATGCAAGGGGGCTCGTTGAAGCCGGTTCGTGTGTTTAACCTTTAATCATGGAGTAGACGATGTCCGTAGCACCCGATAAGAAAAAAGAAATCGTAAAGAAATACGCCACCGCGAAAAATGACACCGGTTCTCCGGAAGTCCAAGTCGCGATCCTGACGGAACGTATCAACAACCTCACCGAGCACTTCAAGACCAACGAGAAAGACTTCATCTCTCGTCGTGGTCTCCTGGTGATGGTCGGTCGCCGTCGCAGGCTGCTCGATTACTTAAAGAGCAAAGATAACGCGCGTTACGAAGCGCTCATTAAAAAGCTGAATATTCGTAAGTAGTTTGAAGCAAACGAAGGGTGGCGGAACCTCCGCCGCCCTTCTTGCTTTTGATGTAGGTAGGCTCGAGAAAAATTAAACGAAGAAGGAATAATATATCATGTTCACAATCACCAAAAAATCTATCGAATGGGGTGGCCGCACGTTAGAGATCGAAAGCGGTCGTATCGCACGTCAGGCTACTGGCGCTGTTTACATTAAATACGGCAACACCTCCATGCTCTGCACGGCAGTCGCGAACAAAGAACCGAAAGCAGGCGTAGATTTCTTCCCGATGACGGTGAACTACCAAGAGAAAGCATTCGCTGCTGGTAAAATCCCGGGTGGCTATTTCAAACGCGAAGGCCGTCCGACGGAAAAAGAGACGCTCGTCTCCCGCCTGATCGACCGCCCGATCCGCCCGCTGTTCCCTGAGAACTTCTATAATGAAACACAAATCGTCGTGACCCTCCTCTCGCACGATCTGGAAAACGATCCGGATATCGTCGCGATGGTCGGTGCTTCTGCTGCACTCGCAATCGCTGGCATTCCGTTCCAGGATGTGATCGGCGCTGCGCGCGTTGGTTTCATCGACGGTGAATACGTACTGAACCCAACCATGCAACAGATGCCGGACAGCCGCCTCGACCTCGTCGTCGCTGCTACCGAATCGTCGGTGATGATGGTGGAATCCGAAGCGAAAGAACTGACCGAAGAACAAATGCTCGGCGCCGTCGTATTCGGCCATAAGCAAATGCAACCGGTGATCAAACTGATCAATGACTTCGCAAAAGAATGCGGCAAACCGAAATGGGAAGTGAAGAAAGTCGAGAAATCCGAACTCGAGAAACGTATCTATGCACTCGGCGAAAGCAAAATGCGCGATGCATACAAAGAAACCCAGAAACAAACACGCAGCCAGAAACTCGATGCACTCCGCACCGAGATCACGGAAGCGCTCGGCAAAGAATTCGGCACCAAAGAAGCGCCGATTGCAGGTAAAGAACCGATCGACAGCAACACGGTGAAGAAAGCGATCAAAGGCTTAGAGAAAGACATCGTTCGCAACAACATCCTGAAAACCGGCTCGCGTATCGATGGCCGCGACACGAAAACCGTCCGTCCGATTCTGGCGGAAGTGGATTTCCTGCCGCAAACGCACGGCTCGGCACTCTTCACCCGCGGTGAAACGCAGGCGATCGTAGTGACGACCCTCGGCACGACGCAAGACGAACAGATGATCGACGCGCTCGAAGGCACCTATAACGAGCACTTCATGCTGCACTATAACTTCCCTCCGTACTCGAGATCACTGAATCAAACGGATCTTCTTCGATGGCAACGGTCTGCGGCACTTCTCTCTCCCTGATGGCAGCGGGCGTACCGCTCGCGCGTCCGGTGGCGGGTATCGCGATGGGCCTGATCAAAGAAGGTAAAGAGTTCGCTGTCCTCTCCGACATCCTGGGTGATGAAGATCACTTAGGGGATATGGACTTCAAAGTGGCAGGTACCGACGAAGGTATCACGGCGCTGCAGATGGACATCAAGATCAACGGCATCACCGCTGAGATCATGGAAATCGCGCTCGAACAAGCAAAAGCGGGCCGTATCCACATCCTCGGCAAGATGAACGAAGCACTTTCTGGTGCGCGTGAAGACCTGAACGAAAATGCTCCGAAAATCTCCACCATGACGGTGCCGAAAGACAAGATCCGCGAAGTGATCGGTTCTGGCGGCTCTGTGATCCGCGATATCGTGGCGCAATCCGGCGCGAAAGTAGACATCAACGACGATGGCGTAATCACCATTGCAGCCGTCAAAGGCTCGCAGGCGGAGAAAGCGATCGAGATGATCAAAGCGATCGCGGCGGAAGTCGAAGTCGGCACGATCTACACCGGTAAAGTCGTTCGTATCGTCGATTTCGGTGCATTCGTGAACCTGTTCGGCAAAACCGACGGTCTCGTTCACATCAGCGAACTGAAAGCGGAACGCGTGGGTCAGGTGACCGACGTCGTGAACGAAGGCGATATGGTGAAAGTGAAAGTGATCGGCCTGGATAAAGGCAAGATCCGACTCTCCATGAAAGTGGTCGACCAGAACACGGGTGAGGATATCAGCTCGCAGTTCGGTGAGAACCCGCATGGCGAACCGCGTGGCGATCGTCCGCGCCGTGACCGTGATGACCGCCGTGGCGGTGGTGATCGCGACCGTGGCCCGCGTCGTGACCGTGATGGTGATGATCGTGGTAACCGCGATGGCGGTGAGTACGAAGACCGTCCGCGCAAACGCCGTAACAACGGTTAACCACTAAAGGATGATTCCCCCTTATGCGCACGGGTAGCTTCAACTGGCCGGGCATCAAGACGTTGTACTTCAAAGAGGTACGACGCTTCTTGAAGGTATATAATCAAACGATCATCGCACCGCTTATTAACGCGTTACTTCTGCTTGCTATCTTCTCGCTGGCGATGGGTAGCCGTCCGATGACGATCGGTGGTCTGCCGTTTACCGTGTTCATGGCACCGGGACTCATCATGATGTCGTTGATTCAGCATGCGTTCGCGAATACTTCCTCTGCGTTCATCATGGGTAAGGTGCTGGGCACGATTATCGACTATCTGCTGCCGCCACTCTCGCCCGGCGAGATGGTGTTCTGCATGGTCATGGGCGGCGTGACCCGTGGCTTGATTGTAGGCGCTTCCGTTGCGCTTGCGATCTGGATCTTCGTCCCGCTGCAGGTGCATCATTGGGGGCTGATGTTCTTTTATGCGATAGCGACGTCGATGCTGCTTTCTATCGTCGGCTTGCTTGCCGGTGTATTCGCCGATTCATTCGACCAGATGTCTGCCGTCACGAGCTACGTGATCACGCCGCTTTCCTTCTTATCCGGCACTTTCTATTCGGTGAGTTCGCTGCCCGGTATCTGGTACGTCATCAGCCATATGAATCCTTTCTTCTTCGCGATCGATGGATTCCGTTATTCCCTCACCGGCTATCACGATGGTAATCTCATGGCCGGGATGATCACCATCACCGGCTGCATCACCGTGCTATGGGCGATCACCTACACGTTGATCGCGCGCGGCTACCGCATCAAGACGTAAACTTGTCGCACTCCATATAAAATTTTGATCAGCCGGTAAAATTGATTTCTGCACATCCATACATATGTAGTAGTATGGAAGTATGGGAAACAAAAAGTCACAACGCGTTATCACCTTTGGCTCATACGACCTTTTCCATGTCGGCCATTTTAATATACTGAGGCGCGCGGCAGAACTGGGTGACACACTTATAGTCGGCATCTCTTCAGACGCTCTGCACAAGAAAAAGAAAGGCGACAAGCCTCACTACCCCTTCAAACTGCGCGCTGAAATCGTTTCTTCACTCCGCTTCGTAGATCAGATCTTTCTTGAAGCGTCGCTGGATAAAAAAGTCGATTATATCCGCCGCTATAAAGCCGATATCCTGGTAATGGGGAGTGATTGGAAAGGTACATTCGATTCCCTTTCCTCGCTTTGCAAAGTAGTCTATTTACCAAGAACCGAAGGCATATCATCCACCCTGATTCGGAGCATCTTACACGGTGAAAAATAAGCAACTTCTCTATCGCTATTACCGTGTGATGTCTTCTCCTCTCGGCAGCCGTATAGCGATACTCATTGCTATCATTTTAAAACCTATTCTACGATTCGACCCTATAACACTGAAGTTGCTGAAGCGCCTGATCGAGAAAAAATTCTTCATATCGTATTTTTGTATTCTTAGCCTTCATCTGCCTGAACGTCTGATTCTCAAAAATTTCGGCGGCATCAATCGCGTATCGGTGGAAATGACAAAAGATGAGTTGGAAGTTATGTATTCTCACTTGAAACGACGTTCAGAACAATACCCGGAGAATCCACATTTGAAGCAGCAACTGGCTATCCTTGCAGCCGCAATGGGCAAACGTGAGGAAGCAGCAACCATCATCGAATCGTTTATGGTACAGTCCATACACACCACCAAAAGTATCGATACCACGATGGCAGAACAGGCACTGCTTGCCTTCAAAGCCGCCTGCGATAAGGCTGATCTGCCCTTCTTCCTCTGCAGTGGCACACTCCTGTCTGCGGTACGCGACAGAAAATTCTTTTCGTGGGATTATGATCTCGATGTCGGGTTTTTCGATACACAAGAAAGGATAAACGAGCGCGTTTGTGCACTCTTCGCCCAACACCCTGATTTTTTAGTGTTTGAAGAATATTGTTACGAACACAAGATTCTTCTGGTGTTCAAAGATACGATCAAAATAGATGTATTCATACATTATACCACAGACGATGCGATGGTTGCGCACGGAGCACGTGAATCACTGGTCTGGAAGAATAAACCTTTTGAACTGGTGAAGAAACCGTTTCTCGGCACTGAGTTCCTGATGCCTGCCGATCATGAAGCCTATCTCGTAGAGAATTATATCAATTGGAAAAGCCCGTCCCTCTTCTATTCGTTTCTCGCTGATACACCGAACCTGAGTATCCGCGCATGCGATGAAAATTTTACGACATTGGTATCGGATATGGCACGCGCACTTCATATGCCGAAGAAAGATCGAGCCCATATCGAGCAGCTCGCCGCGCTATTGAAACAACATTATGGCATCACATTCCCGCAATTGCCGTTAAAAGAATAGTCGTCAGACCTCACGAACCCTTGTGCAACGCAGCATAAATCTGCGAGTTTCTTCATTGACAAGACCTGCAATTTTCTACAATAATCCGCCTTCTCCTTACATTTTTAGAGGTTTGTGAATTGACCAGTCCGCACGTATTACCCGTCTATAATCGCTCCAAACTGATGTTCGAGCGCGGGGAAGGTGTGTATCTGTATACACCGGAAGGCGATAAATACCTCGACTTCGCAGGCGGTATCGCCGTCAATGCGCTTGGCCACTCCCATCCGCACATGGTGAAAACCATGCAGGAGCAGGTGGCAAAACTCTGGCACGTCTCCAACCTCTACCAGATCCCGGGTCTCGATCGTTTGGCTGATCGTCTGTGTGCCAATAGCTTTGCAGAGCGTGCGTTCTTCTGTAACTCCGGCGCTGAAGCGGTTGAATGCGGTATCAAGATGGTACGTAAATACCACGACGAAACCGGCAACCCGAATAAATTCCGTATCATCGCATTCGAAGGTGCATTCCATGGTCGTACGCTTGCCACCATCTCTGCATCGGGCGGTGAGAAAATCACCAAAGGCTTTGGCCCCTTAACGCCGGGTTTCGATCATGCACCGTTTAACGACCTCCAAGCTGTCGAAAAATTGATCACACCGGAAACCGGCGCAATCCTGGTCGAGCCTATCCAAGGTGAAGGTGGTATCAAGCCCGCAGAACCCGGTTTCCTGAAAGGGCTCCGCACGCTTGCCGATAAACACGGATTACTTCTGATGTTCGATGAAATCCAATGCGGTGTCGGTCGCACCGGCAAGCTCTTCGCACATGAGTGGTATGAAGTGACGCCGGACATCATGTCGATCGCGAAAGGCATCGGCGGGGGCTTCCCGCTCGGCGCATGCCTGGCTACCGAGAAGGCCGCTGTAGGTATGAAACCCGGCTCCCACGGCTCTACGTATGGCAGCAATCCCCTTGCCATGACGGCCGGAAATGCCGTCCTCGACGTGGTCCTTGAGAAGGATTTTATAAAAAACGTACAAAAAACAGCAGATTACCTTATGGCGGCCCTCAAAAAGGTCGCAGGTAATTATGGTGGCGTTATTGCAGAAATTCGTGGAAAAGGGCTGATGATTGGTGTAAAAGTAACCCCTCCGAACACGGATGTGGTCGAAAAACTAAGGAACAAGAAGCTACTGAGCGTAGCAGCATCTGACAACGTGGTTCGGTTTTTACCACCTCTCGTGATTACCCCTCAACATTGTGATGAAGCCATAGAGATTATCAATGAAGTCTGCAAAGAAATTAGTTCCAATGCCTGAGAAAAAAACCACCCCGAAGCATTTCCTCGATCTCTCGGAAGTGCATCCGGAAGATTTGCGCAACGTGCTGGAAGAAGCAAAGCGCATCAAGAAGGATTTCAAAGCGGGCAAAGCACCGAAGCTGCTTGAGAACAAACACCTTGCGCTCATTTTTGAAAAGCCATCTACCCGTACCCGCATCTCATTCGAAGTGGGCATGAACCAGCTCGGTGGTAGCACGATTTATATGGACTCCGGCACCAGCCAGATGGGCCGCGGCGAAACCGTTGCGGATACCGCACGTGTGCTTTCGCGTTATGTCGATGCGATCATGCTGCGCTGCTACCAGCACGAAATGCTGAAAGAAATGGCGCGCCATGCCACCGTTCCGCTCATCAACGGCCTTACCGATTACAGCCACCCATGCCAAGTGATGGCGGATATCATGACCTTTGAGGAACACCGTGGCAGCATCCGTGGAAAAACCGTAGCATGGATCGGTGATTGCAACAACATGGCGAACAGCTGGATCCAGGCCGCGCAATCCTTCGATTTCAAACTGCGTATCGCCTGCCCGAAAGAGCTCGTGGCAGCACCGGCCAACCTGCCTTCCAACATCTCCATCATCGAAAGCTCGGAAGAAGCGGTCAGTGCGGCGGATCTGGTCTGCACGGACACATGGGTGTCGATGGGTGATAACGACGCGGATTACAAACGTGAGTTGCTTGCCTCTTACCAGGTGAATGATGCGCTCATGTCGCATGCGAAACCGGACGCGCTGTTCATGCACTGCCTGCCGGCACACCGTGGTGAAGAAGTGACGGACTCGGTGATCGATGGTAAGCATTCGGTGGTGTGGGATGAAGCGGAAAACCGCCTGCATATCCAGAAAGCCATCATCCTCTGGTGCCTCGATAAACTCGATTAGTGGCTACCGGTTACTTCTCTGAAATACTCTAGATACGCTTGTGCGACGGCCTTCGGTTCGAAGGCTTTGGTCTTTTCTTCCATTGCCTTGCGGTCTACAGGCACTTCACCCCGAAGCATCTTCTTGATACCTTCCGCCAGAGCCGCTTGATCACCTGCGGGAGTCAGTAATCCTAACCCTTCTTTATCGATCAATTCATCTGGTCCACTCTTACAGTTCACCGAAACGATCGGTGTCCCGATCACCATAGACTCCACCAATACCAGCGGGAATCCCTCGAAGGCAGAAGAAAGGACAAATACATCGGCACGTGCGATATAGGCGTAAGGATTATCCGTATAACCGGCAAACGATACCGAATCCGCAATACCCAGTGATCGCACCGTTGCCTCCAATGCCGGGCGGAGGTCACCCTCACCCACCAAGATAAGGCGTGATGGTATTTCTTTGAGTACATCTGCAAATGCACGAATCAGCAGATCAATATTTTTTTGCGCGACCAGCCTGCCAACATTGATCACCACTGGCAGGTCTTTCTGTGTAAGCCATGGATGGCTCGGGGCCACTTTTACTAAAGTATGTATTTTCTCAAAGGGCACCATGTTGTAGATGCGTTTGATCTTGCCGAGTGGAATATGGGATATCTCATGCAGTGACTGACGCACACCATCCGATACCACGACGATACCCGGCACCAAGCGGTACAGCAGAAAGATAAAACGATAGATAGCTTTCACGACGAACCGTTTTATCGGCGGGTACTTCCTGAGCACATCATCGATATCATAGATGCTGTTACCATGTTCAGAGATCACCAATTTGCCAAGCTGCCCTGCGAGTATCGCAGATACGATCAACATACCGTTCACCACCGTGTTGGCCGAATGGATGACATCAGGCTTTTCGCGTCGCAGTAATTTTGCGATGCGCAACATACAGATATACTTTTTGAAAGAGCCGACATTGTGGGTATTCTTATTATCCTTCGTGAGATATTCCACCTGCACACGCGGATCTAGATATTTCTGCACATCCACATTCTGGAAGATGCTGACGAACTTAACCTTGTGGCCGCCCTTGACGAAGGTATTCGCCAGTTCGTGAAATAACCGCTCCACACCACCATGCAGTATCAACGTATTAATGAAGAGGATCTTCATGCGCCTCGGTATTCTGCCGCAAGCTTCACATAATTCTCTGCGGAGATAGCGATATAATCGATTTCTTCCTGGCGCATCGGGCGGAGTAACTTTGCCGGATTGCCACCCCATATCTCGTCTTTCGGCACGCGTTTCTTCGGCGTCACCACCGCTGCAGCGGCAACCATACCATGACGTTCGACCACCGCGCCATCCATCACCGTTGAGTGCATACCGATGAACGAATCGTCTTCCAGCGTGCAGGCATGGAGGAGTACGCTGTGCCCAATCGTGATACCGGAACCGATGATCGTAGGGCCGGTCTTTCGCGTCACATGCACCACCGTGCCATCTTGGATGTTCGTGCGTTCGCCGATGCGAATGATATTCACATCGCCGCGAATCACACAGCCAAACCACACGTTGGTTTTACTCCCGATATGCACATCACCGATAACGACGGCACCCGGCGCAATGAATGCGTCAGGGGCAATCGTCGGCATGATGCCTTTATAAGGAAGGATGATCGGTGCGGGAGAACTGCCGGCCATCACGGATATACCGGGATCTGCCTGAGGCCCGTATCCTCACGGAAGCCGAACATCAGATTGAAGTTCTGTATTGCCTGGCCTGATGCACCTTTGATGAGGTTGTCGATCACTGATACGATGATCGCCCGATGCCTGATCCGGTTCTTGAAGATGTTGATGAAGCAACGGTTGGTGCCCACCACTTCCTTCGTCGAAGGTGCGTGATCACCGTCCATCAGCTTCACGAAACTTTCGTTCGCGTAACGCTGCTCGAGCACTTCCCTCAGTTCTTCGAATTCGACTTCCGGCGAGAGTTTCACGTAGATGGTCGATAAGATACCCCTCGTCATCGGCACGACTTGCGGGGTGAAGGTCACCTGCATATTCGCCATACCGCTTGCCGCTTGCAATGTCTGTTCGATCTCGGAGATATGCCTATGGTTCGCGATGCTGTATGCCCTGAAGCCACCATCGACCTCGGCAAACAGGTTTGCGACCTTGCCGCTTCTGCCAGCACCGCTGATACCCGATTTCGAATCGATGATGATACCATCCGTCGAGATTTTACCGCTGGAGAGCAGCGGTACGAGTGGCAGGAGTGCTGAGGTCGGATAGCAACCCGGGCATGCCACCAGCCTTGCGTTCTTGATCGGCTCACGGAAGATTTCGCTCAAGCCATACACGGCTTCTTTCTGTACATCCGGCGCCGCGTGCGGCTTGCCGTACCACTCTTTATAGCGGTCGACATTGAACAGCCTGAAGTCAGCGGATAAGTCGATCACCCGGAGCGTCCGCGGAACGGAAGCGATGATCTCCTGCCCTGCACCATGCGGCAGACAGAAGAAGGCGACATCGAGTTCTTCCCAATCCACTTCCTGCAGGTAAGAAAGCGGCGGTAGTCCACAGCCGTTGAAATGCGGGAACACTTTTTCCACCGGCTGGCCGGCGGTGCTGTCACCCGTCAGGTATTTGATCTGTACGTTCGGATGGCCGAGCAGCAGGCGTACCAGCTCTACCCCGACATATCCGGAGGCACCGATGACCGCGACTTTTAACCGTTTCTTATCGTTCATATAGAATTCCTGTGTACAAATTTTACTTAGTGTTTTGTGATCCCAAACTCAAGGATAAAACATCCAGACAACAAAAAAGGGCGGTGGAAAAATTCCGCCGCCCTTTTTTTGCAACCAGAAGCGTAAAATTAACGCTTCGAGAATTGGAAACGGCGACGCGCCTTCTTGCGGCCATATTTCTTACGTTCGACCACGCGGCTGTCGCGGGTCAGGTAACCACCTTGACGCAGGATCGTGTGGTGCGTCGGATCGTAGTTGTCGAGCGCACGGGAGATACCGTGGCGGATCGCACCGGCCTGACCGGAGAGACCACCGCCGACGACCGTAGCAACGACGTCGAATTGGCGTTCCGTGTTGGTCGCAGCGAACGGCTGGTTGATCACCAGCTGGAATGCGATGCGGCCGAAGTATTTTTTGAATTCGCGGCTGTTGACCGTGATGGTGCCTTTGCCCGGTTTGATCCAGACGCGAGCGACAGCGTCTTTACGACGGCCAGTTGCGTATGCACGACCTTGAGCGTCACGTTTTGCAACGCGCTCTTTCGGAGCATCTGCTTCCACGACTTCCGCTTTCACGGTAGCTGCTTTGGCTTTCACGGTAGCTTGTTTCGGAATAGCGATCATAGACTATGCCGTCCTTTTCTTGTTCTTTTCGTTGAGGGCTGCCACATCGAGTTTCTCAGGTTTCTGAGCTTCGTGCGGGTGTTCTGAACCTACATAGAGGTGCATTTTGGTGAGCTGATGGCGACCCATGTTGTTACGCGGAAGCATACGTTCCACTGCACGTTCGATCACGCGCTCCGGATTTTTGCTCTCGAGCGTTTTACGCGGGGTGGTTTCTTTGATACCGCCCGGGAAACCGGTGTGCCAGAAGAATTTCTTGTTCTCACGTTTTTTGCCCGTGATGAAGATTTTCTCTGCGTTGATCACGATCACGTGGTCGCCGCAATCGAGGTTCGGAGAGTAGGTCGGCTTATGTTTGCCGCGCAGTTTTGCAGCAATGATGGATGCCAGACGGCCAAGAACGAGGTCTTGTGCATCGATCAGGTACCATTTGCGCTGAATTTCGCTGAGTTTCGCTGAGTATGTCTTCATGGTTATCACCAATAATGTAAGCGTTTTTTGTAAATAGGGCGCGGAGAATGCCCCAAAACCCCATCATTGTCAACGGTAAAAAACAGGTTTTTTGCGGTATTCGGAGGGCTTATGCCATAAGGGGCATGCGCGCGCGCTGCATTAGAGCCATTATACTGTTATTCAATGATTTAATTCGCATCGATCTTATTGACCAGGCGGTTCGCACAGTAATCGATGATAGAGATACGCTCCTTGTCGCCCCGCTCACTGACCACGATCAAGATGCCATCCCCACCCGATTTCACGTCCTTGATCATGCCGACACCCTTAAGCGTCAGCTCGCCGCCTTTGCAGCGTTTCTCGCTCGCCTCCAGCTGATGGTCTGGGAGTGTACCCTCTAATTTGGCCTGATGGCGCTGGTAAACCATGACGAACATCAATATAATGCCGCCAATCAGCGCGATACCTAACGAAAACACCATGAATTTAAGCGGCGCCAAACTTTTATCCTGAGCCATGCAGACCTTCCATATCAATGTACCCGACGACCAAGGCAAAACCCGCCTCGATAAATTCTTGAGCGAACAGCTGCCGGAATTCTCGAGAAGCCGCATCCAATCGCTGATTGCAGGTGGCCATGTTTCCGTCGGCGGGCGGAAAGTAGTGGACTCGAACGCCAAAGTCAAACCATCCGAATGCTATACGGTCGTGATCCCCCCGCCGGAACCCACCGGTATGCGCCCTGCCAATATCGCCTTGGATATAGTGTATGAGGATGACGACCTCCTGGTCATCAACAAACAGGCGGGGCTTACCACCCATCCGGGCGCTGGGAACCACCAGGATACGCTTGCGAACGCCTTGGTTGCCCATTGCGGCGCTAGTTTGTCTGGTATCGGTGGCGTCTCTCGCCCTGGCATCGTGCACCGGCTCGATAAGGATACGTCGGGCCTGATGGTCGTCGCCAAGCACGATAAGGCCCATATCGACCTCTCCGAACAAATACAAAGCCGAGAGCTCAAACGCGCCTACCACGCAATCGTATGGGGAATCGTAAGTCCGAGAAAAGGGGTGATCGACGCCAATATCGCCCGCAGCAACAAGAACCGCAAGAAAATGGCGGTGTTCCGGAGCGGCGGGAAAACCGCACGCACGCATTATACCGTGCTTGAAACGTACGGCGAGAACGCCTGCCTGGTCGAATGCCGCTTGGAAACCGGCCGTACCCACCAGATCCGCGTACATATGACCCATCTGAAGCATCCGCTCGTGGGCGATCAGACCTACGGCAACCCGAATCGCAAGGGTACGGCGAAGATGCCGAAGACCGTACAGTCCACCATCCAGGGCTTCAAACGCCAGGCTCTGCACTCGTTCTTTATCTCTTTCCGCCATCCTGTAAGCGGAAAAACGCTTGAATTCCAAAGGGAAATGCCTGCCGATATGCAAGCGCTAAAAAAGGCCCTTACAGCATTGCAGTAATATAGGCTTGGTGCTATATTCCGCTTCCGTACGAAAGGTGTAGTTTGCCTATGGCTACCAAGACTTTACCAGTCCTCACCGATGCCGGTCTCACGCACTATCTGCAAGAGATCAATAAGTTCCCTATGCTGGAAGAGCAGGAAGAATTCATGCTCGCCAAAGCATGGCGCGACCACGGTGATACACAAGCCGCTGAGAAGCTGGTCACCAGCCATTTGCGCCTGGTTGCTAAACTCGCCATGGGCTTCCGTGGTTATGGCTTGCCGCTCGTTGAGTTGATTTCCGAGGGCAATATCGGCCTTATGCATGCCGTCAAGAAGTTCGATCCGGATAAAGGTTTCCGCCTTTCCACCTATGCGATGTGGTGGATCAAAGCGGCGATTCAGGAATACGTGCTCCGTTCATGGTCCATGGTAAAAATGGGCACGACTGCCGCGCAGAAGAAATTGTTCTTCAACCTCCGCCGCGTGAAAAACCGTATCGCCAACCATCACGGCGATCTGACACCGGATGAGGTGAAGCAAGTGGCGAAAGAACTGAGCGTACCGGAAGAAGATGTGGTGGATATGGATCGACGGATGTTCGCGACGGACCAATCGCTCAACAACACGTTCGGTGATGAAGATGGCGAGGGTGTAGAGTTCATCGATAATCTTGCGGATGAGCGTGATGACCAGGAAGTCGTCCTCGGCAATATGGAAGATTACGAACTGAAACGCCGCATGCTCGCGAGTGCCATCAAAGTGCTGAACGAGCGTGAGATGGATATCTTATTCGCGCGTCAAATGCAGGAAGTGCCGGCAACGCTAGAAGACCTCAGTCAGAAATACGATATCTCGCGTGAGCGCGTGCGCCAGATCGAAACCCGCGCGATCGAGAAGCTGCAAGCCGCAGTGAAGAACCCGAAGCTCCTTAACGCACACTGAGTGCCATTTCCATCACAGCGAGCAGTCACCATGCTCGGTGTGTCGTATAGCTGTCAGGATTCTCTCTAATCCTTCGTCGAATATGGGTAAGATTAGGCCATGCTGAAACTATTGCGTCATGAGCCTCGTTTATTGCTCTCCTGTATTTGTTCGCTACTCATCGTAGCAGCGTATTTCTTTCTGATACCCTGGACTCCTGCAGAAGATGCATTGATACTTTTTCAATACAGTGAGCATTTGGCTAACTTAGGCCGGATTGTATACAATATAACCGATCCCGCACCGGTCGAAGGTGCAACGGATTTTCTCTGGATGCTCTCCCTCAGCTTACTCTACCGACTCGGTATCGATACGTTCGTAGCAGCAAAATGCCTTTCTGCATTGAGCCTGGCAGGCATTGTTGTCTTGTTGACAAAATTTGCCAGCACACCCAAAACGAAGCCGGCATCTTTATATTTGTTTTTTACCTGTATCATGTTGCTTCAGGTACCTGTGATAGCGGCAAGTACCGGTTTTTCGGTATGTACATTCGGTTTCTGTTTGCTGCTGACATTATGGTTTGCACGGCAAAAGCGTTTTTCCCCGATGATTCTGGCGGGGCTCATCACCTGTCTTATACGTCCGGATGGACTGCTCGTCATCGCACCTTTGGTGATAGGGTATTGTATCCGTTACAGGCACATGCTCACACGCAATGACGTGTTCCTGCTGACGCTGGTGTTCATTGGCGGCATCGGCTATTTTCTGTGGCGTTGGCATTACTTCGGGCATTTCCTGCCACTGCCGTTCTATGTAAAATCCGATGCTCCACGCCTATTCGGATTTATCAATAGAACTTCCTATTCCGCACTTGGCATCCTGCTCTTTCTGCTATCACCTGTCTTACTCTTCTATATCTGGCGACTGAAAAAGGAATACGATGCTTGTTGGTATTATGAAGCTCCCCTATTCATAGTACCTATTCTGTTTTATGGTGCTATGGAGCTTCAGCAGAATATCGCGTTGCGCTTTTTCTACCCTATCATACTCTGTCTTTTCGCATTGGCTGCTGCACATACACAGAAATATGTAAGGCAGTTGTTACTCGCATGTATTCTCTGTTGTGTAATACAATTCCCTTACTATACCAAAAGTCTTGAGCAAGTAACCAAGCCTCTCACCTCGCATCAAATAGGCCGGGCACTCGGCAGTTTAGAACATAAAGGTGTACTACTCACAAGCGAGGCAGGTGGACTTTCCTATTATTCTGGCTGGCAACTTATAGATACATACGGGCTCAACACCCCCTCGATTGCTACAGGGGGTCTTACCCCAGATTTTATCCGGCAATCAAAGGCCGATCTTATCATCATAAGGGACTATCCTACCCCCCCGCATTTCAGGATGGACCGTTGGATCGGCATGCTGTCAACCATACACAAGGGCGTGGATTCCTCTAAGTATACACTCCTTTCCCTTCCACCAAGCGCGAGGTTTGGGCTCGTCTTACAAAACACCTCTTTCAGGGAATTCATCACCTCCACTCTCACTTTGGTAGGTGTACCACAGCATTTTATGAATTTTCTGTTTAGTTACCCCGGCGGCGAGGTCTTATTGGTATGGGTGCGCAAAGATTCGCCGTATTATTCGCAACTCGAGCCGTTGATGATAGCAGAAGGTGCAACCCCTGTAATAAGACCCGAAATCTATAATAAATAAGCCATGAAAGGCCTCGATATTAACGAGCCATTAACCATTCTTCTTTATACTTGAGAGGATATGTTATCGCAGGACCCCAGAATCGTTGCTGAACTCAAATTGCACCAAGCGCATTCCCATGCGCTCGATGAACTTGCCAACCATAGTCAGGATAGAGATTTGAGTCATGGCAAGGTCGAGCCGATTCTATTCATGCTGTATGAGCGCAATCAGGATGGTGAACCCGTTTACGAGAATCCACGTGCCATCACTGCGTTTTCTGAACGCGTATTCGTGCCGGTGGAACGCATCCCTTCTTTCATGAAGATATCGGAAATGAACCGCGCACTGAAAAGTAGCGCCAAAGGGTCGCTGCCGCTTCTTTCACAAACCATAGATCTGATGCATGCGGATGGCGCGCGCAATATGGGCATGAAACTCGGCGGGATATTCTTGCCGCTCATCAATGAGGTGATCGGCCGCGACTTGATGCAAAGCCTTACCTTCCGCCGCAATACAGATCGCACCATCATGCTTCAGGATGATCATCTGCTGACCGATAAAGAAATCGACGCACTGCGGGATGCCCGTCCGACTGCACTCGATATCACCGATGTCAGGGACAAGACCTACAAACTACAGATAGATAACACGCACAAGCTCGGTGCGAAGGGGCATGGCCCCCTCGTCACGGCCGCCATGCTTTTCGACGCGGCACGTATGTATCTCGGCCGCCCCAAAAGCTCGCAAGATAAAATACAAGAATATGTGGGCGTCAAGCTGGTAACGCAGAAAGCATTACTCGATCTACTCGATTACATGGGTTCAGCAATCGAGCGCTCGCCGGAAACAAAAGGCCTATCGCTTGAGGATTTCAGGTTAGCGCTTCCGCCTGCCATACTGCAATCGCTGAAGAAAGCTGAGCATGATGTACGCCGCCTGGATACAGGACTGCGGATCCATTACCCGGAAAGTACGCTATGCTTAGACAAGACCATGGAGTTCGGCAGGTTTGCAAAAGAACCTTTTATCCCACAGACCGTGGAAGACATCGCTTTGATCGTTGCCGCCTCACGGAGTATCTTCCGCTATAGCCATCCTGCACGTACTGAGGATGACGTGCTGGAATTAGCCAATCGCGTCTCTTATGCCGGCAGTGTTACCGCTGCCGCAAAACTACTCGCAAGTGAGGATTGGTTCAGGGATTATCTGTCGCATCGTGCCCGTACAGCAGATACCGATATGGTAAGGGGCGCAGCGCTTGCGTACACTATCATCGACGGTATCGGTAAGCAGCCTGAACGTTTTAGCGAGCGTCCGCGTGAACCTTGGAAAACGGATGGTTTACCGGGCTAGCTCCCTTGCTCTGCCATCAGTTTGTTGAGCGCAATCATACTTTTCTTCAGCACGATCTCTCGTTCGGTTTTTTCCTTGATCACCTGCACCAAATCGATGCCGCGTCTGGCAGCGCCTTTCACCCGGCGCATGAGATGGAACTCGCTGGAAGCCTTCAAGAGACCAATCTTTTCGGCGAACACTTCCTTATCGGCTTTGATGAGAGCAAGTTCGCGCTCTAGGCGTTCGAGTTTTTCTACGGGGTCTTCGCTGTAATCACCATCGAATGCCACTTCTAAGCGCACCATCTTCTCTAGGTTACATTGCTGGTACGCCTCATGTACCATGGTGAACACTTTCGCGGCTGCATCACCATACTCCGATGTATCCGGGTGGAATTGCTTCGCGAGTTTTTTATATACCCGCCTTGTTTCCTGCTTCTTCAGTTGCTCGATCACCTGCAGGTAATAGTCATCGTGCTGGGCGAGGTAGTATTCCGTCGCACCGACAGCAGCCAGCTCATTATGTTGTGATTGTGTGAGCGCTTTATCGAGTTCGGCAAGCTCATCGAACAACGTACCGACCCGCAGATAATATTCCTTCAGGAACTGGTTCAGTTCTTTTTGCAGGAATTCCTGCTCAGCCTGAAACAGCCGATGTTGGTAGATTTCCTTGCTGAGCTGCGATTCCAGAAGCCGCGTGTGGTACGCTATCTCAGGCTGAATGCCGGAAATCGTCTGCTGGAAATTCACGCGCCACATCCTATTAGTAGTTGCTTCAATACAAGCATCTACCACATACAGTAGGTAAGTCAAAGTGATTTTATATCAGCCGAAGGTCGTAGGCATCGATGCAAAGCCAGGCTCTTTGGACATGGCCGCGAGCTTCTCTCGGAAGTCTGCGTCATCGCCCAGTGCTATTTTGTAAGAAAGGGCGCATGCTAACAGTTCATCGACACTGCTGAACACCAATTGGCCGTTCTTGTTTGCTTTTGGATCAGGATTACTATCCTGACGGTATTTTGTATTTTTTACCGAATCTGCCCACTCTGCAAGTTCATCGGTAAATCCTTCGCGGATAAGTCCACGACGAATCGCTTCTGGACTCAGGAAATCCGCCACCTCAAGGTGTGGAAAATATACGTTATAGATAGTTTTCACCAGATTGCCCGCATCTGTCTCCTGATAGATTGCAGAGTTCTTATCACCCAGTCGTAACAGGAATTCCTGTTCAGCCGCACGAATGACCATATGAAGAAGAATATTTCCCCAATCTTCTCCATATATATCCTCTAGAATGTCTTTGATGAATCGGTTGTCACCCGCCACTTTAAATTCACCCCGAATGGAGGCAGCTATAGAACGACTGCGCTTCGTCTCTTCTTCTTCGATCGTGAGTGCAGAGAGTGTAAAGACGTTCTGCGTATGTAATTTACATCCATGGAACCGCTCTGCTGTTGCGATCTTCCGTGCGGCATAGACGAATTGGTTGAAGAGTGCGGCCGCTTCGTCGTCCACTTCTTTTTCATCGATAATGGGGGCTTCTTCAGTGCCCCCAGGTTTAGCTCGAAGCGAACGTTTCGCTTCCTCTAATTTCTTGTGTCTCAAATATTCCTGGAATCTCTCGTATACGATGGTCTCTTCCGCCAGTGCGGCATACATCCGCACGATATCACAGAAGGTATGTCCACTCACACGCTTGGATTTAAGATCATCACCATACATCTCTTTCGATTCCCGGAGCACATCCTCCGGAAGACGTTCGAGCGCATTCGCTATCAGTCTGTCGTCATCCGTCATGAAGCGGATATTCACAAAATTCTTGAGTAGATGGGCGGCGGCTGCTGCTGCAAGAATTGCCATATTGTGCCCTTACCGTAGCCTTATGCTGGCAGCACGCGCTAATATCGCCGCATGGTTCTCTGCATCTGCATTGAATGCGATTGCAGCCTTGATCAGGTTATCGAGTTTTGGGAACTTCTCTCGGCCGTCTTCCGTGGTTAATTGTTTTTTCATTGTTTTCCATGCCGCAAGAAGGCCTTCATGATTTTCTTCGACGTAGGATCTAATGCCCCCCACGGTAGAAGCATATTCAACTGGAATTTGCGAAATATATGCGCACATATCTACAAGGACGTTCTGTGTTTTTGAGTCGACTTCTATACCCGCAAGTTCATATTGCTGTTCTTGTTTTGCTACGCGATTCACCAGACGAAGCAACATTTTCTTTACGTTGTTGGTGCCATCGAAAATATCATTAAGTACAGTCTTCATTGCAGGATTGCGCTGGCAGTCCCGGGTGCCGGTGAATTCGATATAAAGCAGATCGATAAGCGGCACATCGCATCGTGTTGATTGCTGATAAACCGTTGCAGTACTAAGCATCACGGTATCGCCTGCCAGATCCACATCTTCGAATTTTTTGGATTTGGCAACTTCGCGTGCAGCGAATGAAAAGGCGTTGAATTTCTGACGCGCTTCCTCTAATGCCTCCGCTTTGTCACCTTTCACAGGCAAACGGCGCTCCTCGTAAGCCACGAATTTCCTGAATATATCGGAGTTATCTATCCTGAGTTCCGCATACATCCTGACATAGTCAGCGAATGTATGGTTTTCGTATACACGTTTCAAGTCATCGCCGTAACGTGCACGGACCTCACGTAGAAGTTCTGGCCTCTCAAGCCCTAGGAATTTAATAGCAGCATCGTTGATTGCATCATCGCTGGCTGCTTTGATATTTAGCCTATCCGCTAGAATATTAGAGGCAGTCGCAGCAGGTAGTTTCGCCATAACCCTTCCCCTCTCTCCAAGACGTATTAATTAAAGATGAATCTTCTTACTTATGGTATATAGTACTGCGCAATCCTTAAATTTTCGTTAACTGCATTATGCCCGCTTATTTGCTAACCCCTTCATTCTTCGAGCGTTGGTCGAACCGTTTGTTCTGGCCACTGGCGGTGCTGGGGATATTCCTTTGCATCAGCGGGCTCTATTACGGCTTGATTGCCTCCCCCCCGGACTATCAGCAGGGCGAGACCGTCCGTATCATGTACATCCATGTCCCCTCGGCCTGGATGGCGCTGATGATCTACACGATCATAGCCTTTGCAGGGGCTTTTTACCTGATCTGGCGCAACCCCATGTTACCGGTTCTCGCGAACGCCGCGGCCCCGATCGGAGCGGTTTTTACCCTGATGACGCTTATTACAGGCTCGATTTGGGGCAAACCCACCTGGGGCACGTGGTGGCAATGGGATGCCCGTATGACCTCCGTGCTCATCCTGTTCTTCCTCTATATAGGCTACATCGCCCTGACCCATGCTTTTGAAAGTGAAGAGCGTGCCGCCTTCTCCGCCGCATGGCTTTCGATCATCGGATTCATCAATATCCCTATCATCAAGTTCTCGGTAGAGTGGTGGAACACACTTCATCAACCGGCCAGCATCAGTAGACTTGGCAGTCCAGCCATTGATTCTTCGATGTTAATCCCGCTTTTCCTGATGTACGGCGCATGGCTCTGTTACTTCGGGGCGGTGCTCATTCTACGCATGAAAATGGCGGTTTACCGCCGAAAAATGCGTCGCCGCAATCCAGCTGGCTGATTTCGCTCAGCATTTCGTATAAATATCCTTTACTTTACACTTGTTTTTTGAGTATATAGTCGTCCGTTCCAACTGGAGTGTTTATGGCGTTCGTCGTTACCGATAAATGTATCAAATGTAAGTACCAGGACTGCGTGGAAGTATGCCCCGTGGATTGCTTCTACGAAGGCGAGAACATGCTGGTCATCAATCCCGACGAATGTATTGATTGCGGCGTATGTGAGCCGGAATGCCCCGCAAAGGCGATCGAGCCGGAAAACGCGGATAACGCAAAATGGCTCGAGATGAACCGTGAATACGCCCAGAAGTGGCCGAACATCACCGTAAACGGCGGTGGTTTACCCGATGCCGATAAGTACAAAGACGAAACCGGCAAATTTGAGAAGTACTTCTCCCCGACCCCCGGAAAAGGCACGTAAGATCATAGCGTTAAACGCTACAATTTTACTAAAATTTTAGGGTTATTTTTTCTTTATTTTGCTCAATTTTTGTGGTATATAATAGAGTGTGAGCGCCGATCTTAGCACTCGTCGCCTCACGACCAACTAAGCGATTTTCTATCGACTCATTTTTAATTCTATAATCCATAAGAGGACCCCATCGTATGGCAGAAATTAAATTAAAGCAGAATGATAAAGTTGTGTACCCCACCCACGGTGTTGGCACCGTCGTTGGTATTGAAGCGCAAGCGATCGCAGGCACGGAAGTAAAGCTCGTCGCAGTGATGTTCGAAAAAGATAAAATGACGCTTCGCATTCCGCTTATCCGCGCTGAACAATCGGGCTTACGCAAGCTCTCCAGCCAGTCTGAACTCGATAAAGTTCGCTCAACGCTGAAAGGCCGCGCTAAAACCAGCCGTGGCATGTGGAGCCGTCGTGCGAAAGAATACGAATCAAAAATCAACTCTGGCAACATCGTCTCTCTGGCGGAAGTCGTGCGCGACCTCCACAAGAACGTCGACGATCCGGATCGTTCGTACAGCGAACGTGTGATCTACGAAAACGCACTGAACCGCCTTGCTGGCGAATTCGCTGCAGTCGAGAATATCGATCTGATCCAAGCTACCACGAAACTGGTGAAAACCATGAAAGTGACTGGCTCTGTAGCAGCTGCTGCATAAGAACAGATACTACTCCTTTTTATAAAGGCGGCCTTCACTGGCCGCCTTTATTTTTTTGAATCTTATTTTCTGAGCTTAAAAAGCCGAAGCCCGACGCCCCCTCGTGGGTGCGCCGGGCTTCAAGACTTTTTACTCGAGGTCAGAGCCCTCGAGCTCCGGAGTCGTCCGGAATTTGATCTTCTTGCCGCCGATCACGATCTTGAACTCGTCGCGCGTTACGGTGACTACTTGCGTCACCTCATCAGCCCACGCGACCGACTCCATCTCGTTGCCATCGACGAGCATCACGACCTCTTTGTTCTTGGTCGTGATGAAAAACTTGGTTTTCGGGTTCTCCCAGAACTGGGATGGGCGGATATGAACTTTCTTACCCTGTTTGCCCCGCCCCTTGACATCATCACCTTCGATGATGATGCCGTCGGGAAGTTCGATTCGCATCGCCCTTCCCTCCTTTCATACTGTCAGGCCTTAGTCTCGTGGCCTATAACTCTCCGTGAGTTATAAGCGGGCGGTGGCTGATTTTGCCGGATGTTTGCCCTTTTCACGAAAAGTACCTAACATACTGAATATACCGTCTAATTATGAACCTCGTGTGACACGATATAATAGCCTGATAAATATAGGATATTTACAGCAGATGTCCTAGGCTCCACTAAACTTCCAGCACACAAGCCTTCCTTTTGACAGAGGCATTTTTTTGGTGCATAACAACCCAACTTTCAAAGGAAAAAGACATGCTCACTCAAGACGAAGCCTTAAAAGAATTCGAAGCAGCCAGCGCGATCCTACGCGGCCATTTTGTCCTCACCTCCGGTCTGCACTCCGACACCTACCTCCAATGTGCGCGGGTAATGATGGATCCGAAACGCGGCGAACGTCTATGCAAAGGCATCGCAGACCGCCTCTCCAAATCCCCGATCATGAGCAAGATCGATATGGTCGTCTCTCCCGCAATGGGCGGTGTGATCGTCGGCTACGAAGTCGCGCGTCAGCTGGGTAAACAATCGATCTTCTGTGAGCGAGTGGATGGTGCTTTCACCGTACGCCGCGGTTTCACGTTCGAACCAGGCACACGTTTTCTGATGGTAGAAGATGTGGTGACCACGGGTAAATCCTCCAACGAGACGATCGACTGCATCGAGCAACGTGGCGGTAAAGTCATCGGCGCGGCATGTTTGATCAATCGTAGCGGCGGCAACCCACTCAATGTCCCGCTCGTATCGCTGATCGAACTCGACATCCAAACCTACACGGAAGAACAACTGCCGTTCGAACTCGCGAAGATTCCGGCAGAGAAACCGGGCAGCCGATTCCTGAAGCAGGCTTCGGGTCAGTAATATTTCTTATTTAATGGATAAGAGGATATCTTTAGCGGCTTCGCGCGGGTTCACCGCTTCGGTGATCGGGCGGCCGACGACGATATAATCGGCACCCAGTTCCACCGCTTCTTTCGGCGTCATGGTGCGCTTCTGGTCTTTCTTCTCGCTGCCGGCCGGGCGAATGCCGGGTACCACGAGTTTCAGCTTGCTGCCGAATTCTTTCTTGATCGTCGTGATTTCATGGGGCGAGCACACGATACCATCGATGCCGGATTTCGCTGCGATCTCTGCAAGCTTCAGCGCTTGATCGCTCACTTTGCGATTGATACCCATCGAGTCGAGATCGCTTTGCTCTAAACTCGTCAGCACCGTCACACCAAGAAGCAGCGGTTTTACGCCCGCCTTCTTCTTCGCTTCGTTCCGCGCGTTTACGGCTGCTTCCAACATCGCCGCACCACCACTCGTATGCACGGTCATCATGAACACACCGGTCTCGCATGCCGCTTTCACCGCACCATGCACCGTATTTGGGATATCATGGAATTTGAGGTCGAGGAACACCGGGATGCCTTTATTCGCGATCTGGCGAACCGCGGGTGCACCTTGTGAGGTAAAGAACTCCAACCCCAGTTTGAAGACGCTGACCGTATCCTTCAAGGAATCGGTCAGCTTCTCCGCATGTGAGAGATCGTGCGTATCAATTGCACAGATGATCGGGTTGTGTTGCAGCGGCACGAACGATTAGACGCTGTAGTAGTTGAGGTATTCGATCGGATGCGGGGTATGCTCGCAATCGTACACTTCTTTCATCTTCAGTTCGATATAAGCATCGATCAGGTCGTCCGTGAACACGTCGCCTTTTTTAAGGAACGCGCGGTCAGCAGAGAGGTTCTCGAGTGCTTCACGCAGTGAGCCGCATACCTGGCTGATACCTTTGCGTTCTTTTGCCGGCAGATCGTACAGGTTCTTGTCCATCGCTTCACCCGGGTGGATTTTCTTCTCGATACCATCGAGGCCCGCCATGAGCATCGCAGCGAATGCGAAGTATGGGTTCGCCGTCGGATCCGGGAAGCGCACTTCGATACGTTTGGCTTTCGGGCCTGCCACGTACGGGATGCGGATCGAAGCCGAACGGTTACGGGAAGAGTATGCCAGCATCACTGGCGCTTCAAAACCTGGGATCAGGCGTTTGTAGCTGTTGGTGGAAGCGTTCGTGAACGCGTTCAGTGCTTTTGCGTGTTTGATGATACCGCCGATGTAGAACAGCGCGGTCTCAGACAGATCGGCATAACCATTGCCCGCGAAGAGCGGCTTGGTGCCTTTCCAGATGGACTGGTGCACGTGCATGCCCGAGCCGTTATCGCCCAGGATCGGCTTCGGCATGAAGGTCGCCGATTTGCCGTACGCATGTGCCACGTTGTGCACGACATATTTATATTTCTGCACGTTGTCAGCGGTGCCGACGAGCGTACCGAAATCGAAGCCAAGCTCATGCTGTGCCGGTGCGACTTCGTGGTGGTGGATGCGCGGACGAAGGCCCACTTGTTGCAGCACGGTCAGCATCTCCGCACGCAGGTCATTGCCGGAGTCAACCGGTTGTACCGGGAAGTAACCACCTTTGACGCGCGGACGGTGGCCATGGTTGCCCATTTCATATTCGCGGCCGGAGTTTTTCGGCGATTCTTCAGAATCGAGTTCCACGACAGAACCGTTCATGTGTACATCGAAGCGCACGTTATCGAATACGAAGAATTCCAGTTCCGGGCCGAAGAATGCTTTATCACCGATGCCGGTGTATTGCAGGTATGCTTCTGCACGTTTCGCGGTCGAGCGCGGGTCACGGGCATAACCTTGGCCGGTGTTCGGTTCGATCACATCGCAGAATACCACCAGGGTCGGTTGCGCGGTGAACGGGTCGAGGAAGGCAGAGCCAAGATCCGGTTGCAGGATCATGTCGGATTCATTGATGTCTTTCCAGCCGGAGATCGAAGAACCATCGAACATGATGCCTTCGGAGAGGAGACCTTCATCCACATATTCGGCCATCTGCGTCGTATGCTGCCATTTACCTTTGGTATCGGTAAAACGGAAATCGATGAATTTTACATCGTGTTGTTTGATCAGATCGAAGATTTTCTTGGCGTCGGACATAGTTTCCCTGTCAAAATGGTGGTTGGCGCTTTTCACCGCTGTACGGCTCGGGACTACTTCCTAACGAATCTCTGTCCAAAAATAAAGTGAAATGTTTGTTTTCCGCGAGACTTTCTCTCTATCCGGCCAGGCATATACCCCCAAACGAAAAACGGCGGGTCAAAGCCCGCCGTTTTCGATTACTTCAGCTTATCCGCCGATTATTTTTTGAGGTCTGCCGTGAAAGCATCCGCAACCTTCTCAGAGGCTTCGGAGATGCTACGGTTGATCGGCTCAGCGGCTTTCGCGAAATCAACGCAGTATTGCGCGATGTTCGAGAAGCGGTTGATACCTTGGTCGAGGCTGTTTTTCAGGAAATCGCTTTGCAGTTGGAAAAAGTCGCTTGCCGTTTTGCAGCTGAGGAATTTTTCAAATGCCTTGAATTGTTCGGAGAGGATCGTGTTCGAGAATTCGCTGATCTCGTTGCCGATCGATTGTGCCACTTCCGCCGCGATGTCTGCGGATTCTTGCGCAGCATCAGATTGGATACGGCTGATTTCAGCCCATTCGCCACTGTTGCCGAGAGCAGAAGCAGCGGTGTTGAAGAATGCCTCTACCGCTGCGCGGCCTTGTTCGAACGCGTTGTTCTGTGCTTGTTCGATATGGCTTACATCACCCCAGACAGCGCTGGTGGTGAAAGCGGTTTTTTGCGCTTTCTCTTCATATTCGCTGATTTTCGCTTGTTTGGAGGGAGTCGAAGGACCGTCTATTGCGGTGATGCTTGCTTTCAAAGCTGCTTCACGGACTGCGGAAGAAGATTTCGCGCCGTCTTTATTTCTAGCCTGAGTTGCATTCTTTCTAGCTTCTTGATTCATAAACCTCTCCATGATACATCGAAAAAAATCTGTGCACGCTTATACCACTAGTTACACCAGTTTGCAAGGCAATTACCGGACATTTTTAAGAGTTTATGACTTACTTATGTCAAAAGCCCAGCTACTTATTATTTTCTGATTTCGGGGATATCCACTCGTCCAGGCGCTGGATATAATCTAATTCTTTGATATTTTTAGATTTATCTTTAAAAGGGCGTGCATAATAAGGATGCGCCTCATCCAGGTAGGCGCTTAATATTTTAACAATCTCTGGTTGTATATTAGCCACACCCGATTCGGCCTTTACAGAGTCTCCGCTGGTGAATGCGTTGCCGAGTCGGTAGTAGATCATCTCTGCGGGTACCCCATGCACTGCCGTTCCAAAACCTGCATGTGCCAGTATCAGCCCTTCGAGCAACAATTGGGGGGAGAATCCCTGCTGGATATCCGCGCGCGTGGGAAGTCCACCCGTCTTAAAGTCGATGAGGGTGACATTGCCGTCCTTCCCGATCTCCAACCTGTCTGCCTTGGCCTTGAGCTCCACCGTTTTCCCCGCCTCCGTCTTTATTTCTGCCTCACCCAATATCTCAGAATGGATACTCCTTCCGGTGCTGCGTGTCTCAGTATCGTATGCCACGAACCAGTGTGCGATCGCCTCTATCCTTGGCCACCATAAGGTATGGATGGAGGGTCGCGCCTCGAACCTCGAGAATGCTTCTGCTGCCAATTGCAGGAATAAGACCTCTCCCTCACCGACACTCGCCGGCGGTTTTATGTTCGCTTGTTTGGTATAGCTATCGATCACAGCATGGATCAGTGAACCGAGGTCCGCCGCATCCGCTTCACTATCGATGGTGTCAAGCGGCCTCAGCTTAAGCAGATGGCGTACATAATAGAGATAGGGATTGCGCATCAGCGTCTCGAATTGCGTAGCATAGATACTATGCGGCCGTGTACCAAGGGGTGGGTTTGCCACCGGCGGCGCGATGCCATGCATACCTTCGCTCTTCGGTGTGAAATACTCGCGTGCGGCATTCACCAGGCTTTCCCCATTGTAAACCTGTTCTTTTAAGCCCAATTTCTTAAGCACCACCTCAAGACGCATCAGCCACATCGATGGCATGGTCGGCGTACCCTCCACTTTGGCGGCGCGGGTGATCATCACCTCACGCGCGAAACAGAAGCTCACGAAATCATGTGCAGAAAGTCCGAGTTTGATTTCACTGCCGTTCATACCGAACTGGGATGCCATGGGCCTGCTCATCCATGCGCTCGATTCAAGCACCGGCCAACTGCCCTGGTTCATACCTGCGAGTATCATCATATCGAAGGAAAGTAACCGTGCCTCGATGGGGCTCAAGATCGTCAGTGCCGGATGTTGGCCGTAGGCTTTGCGGTAGATCGCACCGGCAAAGAGTGTCTCGAGGAGTTTGGTGTAATTACACACCTCCGCCCGCGTGAACGCAGGGGCGGATGCATTCAGTGCCTGCAGGAATTCCCATGCGCGCTCACCTTCCTCACTACCCCATAAGCGCATGACACCCGATTCTGTATCCGTGGCCGCGAGATTTTCAGCAAGCGCCAGATGGGCATGAAGGAGGGCCTTTAATGGCGCATGGTCTTCTTTGAATAGCTCACTGAAAGAAAGGGCGAGCGTATGAATCCGTTCAAGCCATTTCGCCAGCGCAGGGAGCTTCTGTTCCTCTAAGAGTGCGATCATTCCTGCCAGACCACCCACCACACGCGGGCCTCGCAGCAATGCCACTTCGCATGCACGTACCTCTGCCCGGAAAGCAGCGGCGGATTGCCCTGCCGAACAGAGAGGATGTTTGAAGAGTGCCAGCATCTCCATGGGGGCGAACTGGGCCTGCACGGCCTCTGCCACCAATCGCACGAACACCATCGGGGTCGTGAGAAGCAGTGGCACACCCGCCGAATCGTCGACCACCACATCCCACACCCGCATGAGTGAAGAGACACGCCGCGCAAGCGCACGGTCGGTCGTGACCAAGCACGCTGTCTTGCCTTCTGTCTCGAGCACCTGGCGCAATTGCACGGCGATGACCGCCGCCTCTTCCTCCTGCGTTTCCGTTTCCACCACCATAAAATCTCGGGTGGCTTTCGGCGCGAGAGATTGAAGCGTTTGCCATGCACCGATGGTTTCGGTGGGGCGCATCACTTCCCTCATCAACTCCCCGCGTGCAGAAATATCCTTGCTGCCGCTTACCCATTCCGGGATTTTCAGGCGATCAACCCCGATGGTCTTGATCAACTGTTTGAGCGCATATTGCGGATGGTCCTCCTGCAGGATATTCCAGCTCGCTTCATCGATACCGGTATCGAGCGCTGAAAGCACCACCGCCCCTTGTTTCATGGATGCGATGGCCTTCAACAATTGTGCGGTGGCCGGGATACTACCCGTTGAACCCGCCGCAATCACCGGGTGCGTGGGCGGCGATTTTTCCCACTGCTCGACCTGCTTCTGCATGAGCAGGTTTTTCCGCCGCCATGTGTCGACAGCACCGCGCTTGGTAAGCTCTTCCTGCCAACGCTTCGGCAGTTCATATAAGAAACCAAGCGAGGTCTGCCAGTGCGCCGATAGTTCTGCCGGCACGATGTTCGGCAACTGGTCCCACGAAAGTTGTTCGCGCTCCACCTCATCGATGAAATGCCCGAGTTCGATCGCAAGCTGCAAGGCATGGTGATCACCGATGCCATACGGATTCTGCTGCATGCCATATTCCTTCACCAACTTCGTGAGGAGCAAGCGACGTTCCTGTGGTGCGATGGCAGGCGGGATATCGAGTGCGGCATCTGCATGCACGTGCAGCTCTTCTTCCTCCACATCACCGATACCGCGCATGATGGGTAGTAATGCCGCCTTACAACCCAGCACCGCCAAGAATGCTTTCGAGAGCGCACGCGCCGAACGGCGGTTCGGAAGCAGGATCGTAATCTGTGATAGGGTAAGCGGATCAGTGCCGTAACGTGCGACCACCCCTTCAGCCAATTGCTTCAGGAAATCACCTTCTGCAGGGATATGAAAGATATTCTTAATATTCATTATATATCAATATGTTAATATGGTTAACTTGTAACAATAGTTTCACGTAAACCTAGCATGGATTTGCTAATATAGAACTGGTTTTTCTCTGTTGGTGTTAGTGTTCTGTTCCACACCTTGTCTCACTCGTATGGTATTCGAGTGAAGACGCATCGGAGTACGGTCGAATGGTTACGATCCACATGTTCACAGCAGAGCTCGCAGCTCTCGAACACGGGCAAACGGTTACGAAGGGCAGCGTCACGATCAGCCTCGAAAACGTGCCGAACACCACGACGATCAAGCTCAACGAGCAGCAGTTCGCAGATTTGACGCTGAGCACAAACGTCGAGGTGGCAGGGTACAAGCTGATCGCGCCGGACAAGAAGAAGGCTCCGCACGACCCGATCATCGGTAAGATGCTCCCAGCGCAGGGCGAACCCATGGATAACCCGCCGATCGATGGCGCGGGTAACCCGGGCTGGCTGTGACAAAGATTAGCCCAAGAAAAGAAGACTTAACCGGATTGGGCCCCGGTTAAGCACATGAAACCCCACGACCGTAAGGTTCGCGGGGTTTTGTGTTTTTAGGGCATTAAAGCTTGGTGATTTTGTTTTTGCGGTTCGCGATCAGGTCGAACACGCGTTGCACCACATAATTCACCACCAGGATAATAGCCGCCAGCGCGATGGCATAAAGCGCCGTGATAATCGTAAGCGCTGCAAAAAGATACAGCACCCCGATAAATATCACCAGCAGGCATACCCCTTTAAGCGTGATCGGCATACGTTTACCTGTGACAACGAAACGCACGGACTCTTTCATTTAGGCGACTTTCTTTTTCTGGGTCAGTAACGGCTTGAGGAATTTACCGGTGATGCTGTCTTTCTTTGCAGCCACCTGCTCCGGCGTCCCTTCCGCGACCACGTTGCCGCCGTGCATACCGCCACCCGGCCCGATATCGATCACCCAATCCGCTGTCTTGATCACATCGAGATTATGTTCGATCACGATCATGGTATTACCGGCATCTACGAGCGTATGTAGAACCTTCAGAAGTTTGTTCACGTCATCCGTATGCAGACCCGTCGTCGGTTCGTCTAGAATATAGAGTGTCCGACCCGTCGCACGTTTGGAAAGTTCTTTCGCCAGTTTCACGCGCTGCGCCTCACCGCCCGAAAGTGTTGTGGCCGATTGGCCGAGTTGTATGTAGCCAAGGCCCACGTCTTTCAGCGCCTGTATCTTCTCGCGCACCACCGGGTTCGATTGGAAGAATTCAAGCGCCTCATCGATCGTCATGTTCAGTACATCGGCAATCGATTTGCCTTTATATTTGATCTCGAGTGTCTCGCGGTTATAGCGCTGGCCATGGCACGCATCGCACTTCACATACACGTCCGGCAGGAAGTGCATTTCGATTTTGATCACCCCATCACCTTGGCAGGTTTCGCAGCGTCCACCCTTCACGTTGAAGGAGAAGCGGCCGGCTTTATAGCCTCTCGCCTTCGCTTCCGGCAAGCCTGTGAACCAATCACGGATCGGCGAGAACGCACCGACATAGGTTGCCGGGTTCGAGCGCGGCGTGCGCCCGATCGGGGATTGATCGATCTCGATGATCTTATCGATATATTCAAGGCCACGGATAGCATCATGCGGCCCCGGATTATCGCGGGAACCGTGCAGGCGTTTTGCAATCGCCTTATACAGCGTCTGGATGATAAGGCTCGATTTGCCGCCACCCGAAACACCCGTCACCGCCGTCATCACGTTCAGCGGAATATCTACCGTCACGTTCTTCAAGTTGTTCGCCCGCGCATTCACGATGCGGATTTTACGGTCCTGTTTATCTTTGCGACGTTTGGTCGGAACCGCGATGAATTTATCGCCGCGTAAGTAAGCAGCCGTAATCGACTCTTTCGATTTCATCACCTGCTGTGGTGTACCCTGCGCGATGATGTGACCACCATGCTCACCCGCGCCCAAACCCATATCGATCAGGTAGTCCGCGGCGCGTTTCGTATCTTCATCATGCTCCACCACGATCACCGTGTTGCCGAGTTCTTTTAAGCTACGAAGTGTCTCAAGCAAGCGTTGGTTGTCGCATTGGTGCAGTCCGATCGACGGCTCATCGAGGACATATAACACGCCCGACAGACCCGAACCGATCTGCGATGCCAGGCGGATGCGCTGGCTCTCACCACCGGATAAGGTGCCGGCACTGCGCGCGAGCGTCAGATAATCCAGCCCGACGTTATTGAGGAAACCTAAACGGCGTTTGATTTCCATCAGGATGCGTTCCGCGATTTTCTTATGCGTGGCAGAAAGCTTCTTCGGCAGCTCATCAAACCACCTAACCGCGTTTTCGATCGTCATCTCACAGATCTGGCCGATATGTTTTTCTGCGACCTTCACACACAGCGCTTCCGGCTTCAGGCGGTAACCATTACACGCCTTACATTCCGTCACGTTCTGGTATTTGCTGATTTCTTCACGCGCCCACTCGCTTTCGGTTTCCCTCCAGCGGCGCTCTAAGTTGCGGATGATACCTTCGAAGGGTTTGTTGGTGGTGAACACGCGGAAGCCATCGTCATATTTCATTTTCACGATTTCTTCACCCGAACCGTACAGCAGGATGTCTTTCGCTTCCTTCGGCAGGTCTTTCCATGGCTTATCCAGGCTGAAACGGAAATGCGAGGAGAGTCCTTGAAGCGCCTGTGCGTAGAACTTGCTATGTGAACCGCTCCATGGCGCGATCGCACCTTCGTTGATGGTGAGCGCTTCGTTCGGCACCACCGCGGAAGGATCGAAGAATATCTCGGTCCCCAACCCATCGCACACCGGGCAGGCGCCGTACGGGCTGTTGAACGAAAAGATGCGAGGTTCGATCTCGGAGAGTTGGAAGCCGGAAATCGGGCACGCGAATTTTTCTGAGAAGGTGATGAGCTCACCCACTTTCGGTGATTTGGTTTTTTCAGGAACACCCACTACTTCCACCACGAGCAGACCGTCCGATAAACGCAGGGCATTCTCGATGCTATCGGCCAGGCGGTTGCCGAGGGTTTTCGAAACCACCAGGCGATCCACCACCACTTCGATCGTGTGCTTTTTGTTTTTATCGATCGCGGGAAGCTGGTCGATCTCATGGACGGTACCGTCCACTTTGATACGCGTATAGCCCGCCTTCTTGATCTCTTGCAATTCCTTGCGGTGTTCGCCTTTGCCACCGCGCACGATAGGTGCCAGCAGGTAGATCTTCGTACCTTCCGGTAATGCGTTCACTTTGTCCACCATCTGCGAAACGCTCTGGCTTTCGATCGGCAGTCCCGTCGCCGGGGAATACGGGATACCGATGCGCGCATATAAGAGACGGAGATAATCGTAGATCTCGGTGACCGTCGCCACCGTTGAGCGCGGGTTGCGCGAGGTGGTCTTCTGGTCGATGGCGATCGCGGGGGATAGACCGGTGATGGATTCCACATCCGGCTTATCCTGCATTTCTAGGAACTGGCGTGCGTAAGCAGATAAGCTCTCCACATAGCGGCGCTGGCCCTCGGCGTAGATCGTGTCGAACGCAAGCGACGATTTGCCGGAACCGGAAAGTCCCGTGATCACCACGAACTGGTTGCGCGGTATATCGACGGATACGTTTTTCAGATTGTGCTCTTTGGCACCGCGAACGCTGATGAATTCTTCCATAACCTACACTAAAATAAGGGTAATAAAACGGGGCGATAAAATCTCTTGAACTGCTATAGATATGGTATAGGCTACCCTCTTTCAAGTGCTACTTAGGTTATTTTTGATAAAGGAGATAGGCGTATGGCTGGCAGTGTAAATAAAGTGATGTTGATCGGCAATCTTGGTAAGGATCCGGAGATCCGCTCCACGCAGGATGGCAAGGAAATCGCACACATTACGCTCGCAACGTCCGACTCCTGGCGCGATAAGAACACCGGCGAACGCCGTGAGAAAACCGAATGGCACCGCGTCGTGATTTTCAACGATGGCCTGGTCAGCATCGCGAAGAAATACCTGCATAAAGGTTCCAAAGTATTTGTAGAGGGCTCCCTCCAGACCCGTAAATGGACGGATCAATCCGGCCAGGAAAAATACACCACCGAAGTCGTGGTGCAAGGTTTTGGCGGCGCACTCACCATGCTCGACACCCGCAACAACAGCGGCGAAGGCTCGAGCGAATATGGCCAAAGCGGCGGCAATGCTTCTTACAGCAATAACAACTCTCACTCGGCGGCACCGGTTGCATCCAAAGTGAAAGAGCCGGCGCACGCACTGGATGATGACATCCCGTTCTGATCGGCAGCGTCCGTAAGGTCCGTTTAGCTATTCATTACATCCATTCCCTTGATGAGATATCTCGCAATTTTGCTGGTATTCATGCTGTGCGCTTCGTGCGCCACGATGGAACGCGCCTCCGCACCGCCCGAGATGAAGGGCAAGGTCGAGCGCGCCGATAAGATCGTCGTGTTCAAAAAGCGCCGCACGATGTATCTCATGCAGGACGGTCAATCCATCCGCAAATACCCGATCTCCGTGGGTCGCAACCCCGTAGGACAGAAGATCAAGAAAGGTGATCAGCGCACGCCGGAAGGCCTGTATCGCATCATCAACAAAAAGCCGCACAGTATCTATTACCGCTCGCTGCAGATCTCCTACCCAAACGCGACCGACATCGCCAATGCGCGTAAACGTAAAGTGAATCCGGGTGGCGATATCGTCATCCACGGCTTTAAACGCGGGCGCGATGCGTTCGATAAAGAGATCGATTATTTCGACTACACCGACGGCTGCATCCGCGTCAGCAACGCCGATCTCGACGAAATCTGGTCGCTTGTGCCCATCGGCACCCCCATCCAGATCAATCCATAATTAATAATTATCATTATATATCAATATATTATATCGTTTAACATATATTTAACATTATTTTATTGTTATTTATGGCATAGTGTCTTTGCATTTTACCACACGTGGTTTCAGAACAGGGTCCGTTCTCTTTTTATTCTTCCCCCAACCAAAACAACACACGGGAAGATACGCTGCAGCAAAGCCATACCAGGACAACGATCTCCATGAGAGATTTACCGGTATACGTAGGCTAGCTGAAGTAGAGAGAATCGATCCTGTTGCTGAAACCACTTCGGAAAGCGAGGTGGAAAATGCAGACCATGATCCTGTTGGGCGGCAAGTTGACGATCCAGGCCTGCGAGTTGGAGAACGCCTTCGGCCTCATCGTCAACGGTGAGACGCGGAGCGTCAGCAAGTACCCGCACCCGCACGTGCCGACGCCGAAGGAGATCGACGCGGCGGTGCAGACGGCGATCGACTTCCTGATCAGCCAGGGCTACGACATCACGATGCCGCTGCCGGTCGAGGAGATCACGCCGCTCGACGAGGTGCTGGACGCCATCCCGGTGGACAGCGACGTGATGCTGGTCCCCGACGACGACGTGATCGACCTGGGCAAGGAGCTGCTCGAGGGCGGCACGACCGAGGAGAAGCCGGACGACAACGAGATGTTCGGGGGCTACAAGCACCCCTGGGACAACGAGTAACAACTGACTGAGTGACCTACAGAGGGCTTCGTGGATTAAACCACGAGGCCCTCGCCTTTTCTAGGGTATCTCCACCTACGTTTCACATATATTTAACATTATTTCCCTGTGATTTATATATAATGAAGGCTCGTCCATACCGTTAGGTTACAGAGCCCAGAACATCCGGTTCTTCCAGAGAATCCCAAAAGCCAGTCAGAAACTGTGCTCCGGGTGCTATGGATCTGTGCCTACCAACACGAAGGGTTGGTGTCGAGATGGTGATGGTGTACGGCTGGAGCTGGTGGATGTACCTGCTGGTGTTCCCGTTCTTCTACAAGCAGTACTGGGTGAAGATGGCGGGCGGGAAGTGGTGTACGGTGGAGAAGTTCGTTCGCGCCTACCCGCACGAGCAGCCCTGCATCTGCAAGAAGATCGGCAACCTGTGGGTGATCACCGACGTGTTCTACCTGAACAAGCAGCACCAGGTGGTGAAGTTCCACCACGAGCCGCCGCTGATGATCGACGACTGACAGATTCCCTACTCTGAACACGACAGAGTCTAAAAAAATGTGGAGAACCTACAGGGGGCGTCGTGCGAAAGCACGGGCCCCCGACATTTTTTAGGGTGTGCAATGCACCATCATATTCACAATAAGTTCACATTAAAAACCGCAGAAATCCGCTAAAATACGCGCAGTCATTTACCACACGTGGTTTCAGAGCACGAATACGTTCTTTCATTTTCTCTCCTAAACATACCAGGAGGAGAGATAAACTCTAGACAGTCGTACCAGGCCAACAAGCCGGTATACGTGGACTGTCTGTAGGAAAGAAGCGTATTCTTCTGAGATCACTTTCGGTGAAAGTGAGGTGGAAAATGACGCCGAAGATCGAGACGCTGCTGGTCAACAATGGCAAGGTGCTGATCGAGGTGCTGCCGCTGATCTGTGGTGACACCCAACTGCGCATCAACCGCGGTGCCTGCTCACGCGTGACCATCGATTCCAAGGTCACGTTCACGCTCGACGAGTTCGACGAGCGTGAGGCGATCAAGACCGCGATCCGCTTCCTGCAGGCCAAGGGCTTCACGATCAGCTACAAGGACGAACCGCTGATCCCGGGTATGCCCAAGGAGTAGAGTAAAGAAGACACAGAACAAAAGAACGAGGGCCCCGCGCATGCGTGGGGCCCTCGGGCTTTGTGGGTAGGCAAACTAGTGTTTCAGGATGCTCAGGCGTTCAAGGTGCGATTGCAGCACCGTACGCTTGAAAGGCTTGGCTATGAAGCCGCTTACACCGAGTCGCATCGCCTCTTTCACATTCACGATGTCCGCATGCGCCGTGCACATGATCACCTTCACGGCACGTCCACCACCAATGCTATGGAGTTTATGTAAAAACTGGAAGCCATTCATCTCCGGCATACTGATATCGAGCAGGATGGCCGTTGGCATATCGAGTAAGCAGTGCGAGAGTGCTCTCTCACCCGACGAAACGGCAATGGTTTTCAAGCCCATCGCACGGAGCATCTTCTCGGTGATATATAGGTTGTCGGGTACGTCATCCACGACCAGGCAATACTTCATATTTACTCCATAAGGTTACAACTGGGGAGCTTGGGGAAGTGAAAGCCGTTCAACTTTCAGGACGCCTATCAAACGTATGTCATTATGGTACAGCAGCACGGCAGGGGGTTCAATCAAACCACCTAGAATAGGAATGCCTGTATTTCAAGTAATTGGAGAATTTATACAACTTTCGGTTGTGTAAAAAAGCCATTCTTAATCTATTATTAAGCTATTGCCACCCACAGAAATCCTGTGTTTCTAGGTTGTTATCAGGCGACAGCGGTCTCGATTTCGAGCGACCGAAGCATACGGGCAAAATCCTCCACGGCATTCGGGTTCTCGAAAACGACTGCATTCTTTTGGAGCAGTGCATCGTGCAATTGCTTCTGTAGCGCTTTGTCCCCTGCAAGCTTCACCGCCTTCGTTACATAATCCTCTGCATCCTTCGCGATCACCGCATCGAAACCGCCCCCCATCTGCTGGTAAAGTGCGTATGCCACCCTGCCCCGCATATAGGCACTCGGCAAGGTCATCACCGGCACGCCGATGCCAAGTGCGATATAGCTCGTCGTGCCACCACCGAAGTGGAACGAATCGAGCACCACATCCGCACACGATAAGAGCGACGTGAATTGGCCCATCGGCAGGTAGGGCACAAACCCGATACGCCTGAGATACGCTTCCGGCATCGTGCGTTTGAAGCGTTGCATCAACTGGTGTTGCCAATCGCCATGCGCGCTGAAGAACAGCACCATGGCTTTTTCGTCGCGTGTCAGAATGCCGTTGATCGCATCATCGAATTCCGGATGGATCTTCTGCAGCATCATCGGGCACATATAGAGATTAAGGTTTTCGGGCAAACCGAATTGCGCGCGCCTGCCATACGCATCCGGAAGAGCGGGTTTCTTGATAGAGACCGGGATATTCGCGAGTCGGATGAGTCGCTCGTTGTAATGATCCTGCCCGTTTTCTGGCTCCACCGGTATGCTCGAGATGAAATAATCGATGGCAGAGATACCCGTTGTGTCGGGATGTCCGCCCATCATGCACTGCACCGGTGCCAGTTTCGAGAAGGCGAGGAAATAGGTGAACGGATCCATCCCGATCTCGGTGAAAATCAGCACGTCGAGTGCGAGTTTCTCGATCGCTTTACGCGCCTCACTGAGCAATTCCGGCACTTGCACCACATGCTTACATACCGAGGAAAGCCAAGCGGGCGGCTGCTCGTTTTTTGACACATAGGGCTTCGAGATGATGGAGACCTCGAACTCCGGCAACTTCCCAAGCCCTGCGATCACACCCGCGAAATGGATGGCGACCGGATGCTCTTCCCCGAAATATTTCGAGAAGAATCCCACGCGCAGTTTTTCTTTTTTCGTCACACCTTTGCGCACATGCTTTGCGGTGTAGAGAAGTGACGGGCATATTTTTGTATAGGTTTCCGCAAGCTTACGTTGTATCTCACGGTCGTTCATCCCATGGTAAGCAAGGTAAAAACTCGAATGGATAAGACTGTTGTGGATCTCGCCTTTGATAACGATGCCGTCTTTCACCAGCTGGTCGAGATTGTGCATGAACTCCTCGCGAAGCGCCTTTATCTGTTCCGTTGATTCCATCATCTGGGGCAGCATCGTCGCCAGTGTCACCTTCAGTCCCGCGCTCGGCGAAAGGCTGTTGAGGCGCATGAGATACTCTTTCGATTTTGCATAGAAACCGAGCATATTCGCAACGCTCGGCGCCTCCCGGAGCGTATCGATGTAGGCAGGGTTTGACGTCAGCACCGCTTCATAATATTTGTACGCGTTCGGGTAATGACCCAAGCGCTTGTGACACGTGCCGAGCGCATGCAGCACTTCAGCATTCGGTGTGGTCACCGCTATTCTCTCGAGTATCGGCAGTGCTTCCGCGAACTGACCTTTGGCGATGAGCGATTGCCACATGCGGAGGACTTAAGCTTTCAAGAGTGCGTCGAGTTTCCCCGCATCGTTTAATGCGTGCAAGTCATCTGAACCACCCACATGCGTACCGTTGATGAATATCTGCGGCACCGTACGTTTGCCATTCGATTTCGAGAGCATCTCCTGTTGGAGCTTCTCGTCGTGGGTGATATCGATCTCTTTAAAATTGCTGTAGCCCTTGCGCTTTAAGAGCTCTTTTGCTTTCACGCAGTAAGGGCAATAATCTTTGGTATAGAGGATGATCTCGGCCATATTATTTCTTCTTCGCTTCTAATAGTTCGACTTTCTTCTCCAGCTCACGCACTTTCAGCACCAGTAATTTGATGGAAGGTACCAAGAAGATAAAAAGCACCAACAGCATCATGCCCTGGTTCAGGAATTGCAGCTTGGTCTGGTAGATCGCGATCAAATCCTGGTCGCGGAGTGCATGCTCTTTATCGTTGAGCAGGGTATTAAGGAATTTGGATTCACTGAAAAAAGTGAATACGGTGAAACCGAAATCGATAACCACCATCCCGAGGAATATATATAGGTTCGTCATATCCGAAACTCCTTGTTTGGATGACGTTATAACAGGCCGTTTCGGATGTAAAGGTAAGAAAAACCCTGAAATCCAACAAAGCGCTTGATATTCTAGGAACTTGGAGTTAGGTTGCACGCCTATTTTCGTGCGGTTCCCGCATGCAAATACAGTGTAAGTGTTGTGGCGGGCGTAGCTCAGTTGGTTAGAGTGCCAGATTGTGATTCTGGATGTCGGGGGTTCAAGTCCCCTCGCTCGCCCCACTTCCCTCCTTTACTATCCTATTGATTTATATAAAAATTTCCCTATTATCAGGTAACATAGTGATTAACCGATAATTAATATTTAGCCGCTATCATACAATTATGGGCATCAGAGGCGAACCAAATCCAACTCCATTTACCGAAGCGATACAGGCGCGTCGGGAGAGTCTGCCTGGCCCGCGCACGATAAAATCGCGCCGTGCGATTGCCGCTAGATTGGGCATTTCGGAGAGCACTTATCAGATGGCAGAACTCGGCTATACCCCGATCGCAGAACACGCCAATGCTATCCTGGATGTCCTTTTCTCAAACGATCCGAATAATCCGCTTTACGATCCGGCTGAGCGTACGCGTATAGAGGCGCTCATGCAGCCTCATGAAAGGCCAGTCCCAAGTGCCGATCAGGTTATTGAACAGATCGTGAATGCGCTGAACGCACAACTTCCGGGCGGGGCGCGTCCCTACCCTATCGTTCGTTTCTCACACTTGCTCCGCGCACAACGCGAAGAGCTCGATATACTGCTTACGGCCACGGGTCGTGTAACCGAATTCAGTTATTCGGAAAATGAAAATTACTCCGGTGGCAGCACCAATCTTAATATAGCGAATGAACTGATCGCCTGCCTTACCGATGGTACGGGTAAACCTGCATTCCCGAATGGCCTGGATCAGCACTTCTACCTCTCCGGCATAGAAACCATCGCACGCCAAGAACGCCGCGCCGCAGAATTACCTGATGCCCTGTGGGGATGGCGCAGCTGGGGTGGTGAACAGAACGGTGCCAAATGGACACCCCGTATCGGCCGCGTCCCCTTATCACAATCCTTCGGCGTATCGGAGATGTCCATCCGCGATATCGAATGCGAAGGTACCCCACGTCCGACCCATGCATGGGCAGAGCGTTTGACCGCACATTTCTCCACGAGTCTTGGTTTGAATGAATTCACCATACCGGCGGATATCCGCCCGGCAACCTTACCGATGGATGAGGATACGTTCCTTACCGTCGGCATGGAACTCGCGCGTAGACTTCGCCGGGATTATGGCATCGATCGTACACGCGAACCGGCTAACCATCCGCAGGCAGTCAGCTTCGGCGCGAAGGTAAAGGCACTCCGCGACCTGCTCGGCATCAGCCAGCTCGATCTCGGCCGCTTGCTGGAGGGTACCACCGACGACAGCGATTACGTTATCCGCGCCCGTGTCAGTAACGTCGAACTGGGCAATTTCAAAAATCCGCTCGACTCCGCCGAACAGGATGCATTCCGTGCTGCTTTCGGTCTGGGTCCGCAAGAGTTCGAACGCTATGGTGTCGCCGCACGTAAGGTTATAACGCTACGTGACCGCTCGTTTATGCCTGCCGTTGCGATCGTGATGAAAGAAGCACCCCTGATACAGCGGGAACTTGCTGATGAGCTGGGTGTCAAACGCCAAACACTGGGCGCTCTGATGTCAACCGCGCGTAAAGCCAATAGCATCCATGCGGCCCATGTCGATCTCATTACGAAAACATTGCGCGATATCACCGACGTGTTAAAAGATGAAAAATACGACAACCTGACGATCGAAGGCGCATTATATGCCGCTGCTGGGTATATCACACTGGATCCAGCTGGCGGTATCGACCCAACGAGCATGCCGTTCAAATCCGATGGGGCAGACTGCCCGCTTTGCGTCGAAGATTTCAAAGCAGCCGCCGAATTCCGTGCTACGTTCATTGCCGGACACGATACACTCTTCAATGCGGATGGCACCGTCGTGAACAACATCAACGGATCGACTACACAGTTTACCCGCTCCCACCGCGGCAAGGCCGTCAAACGCCAACGCCCCCGCTAGTAGCCACCCTTTCCACCTAGTTTATCTGTGACCTTATGACCCCAGTTTCGGGCATTTGTCTCTTTTCACTCCATCTCGCATGATATGTGCTTGATTATTGGAATGATAAATTGTAATTACGCGTCTAGAAATTAGGATGAAATTGTATGGCTAAATCAAAATCTACCTCTGGTTCTTCTCAAAATAACGCACATGCAGCGAAAGAACCGGCTACCCGCCGCGATTTCCTCGTGCTCACCGCGAGTTCTATGGCAGCCGTCGGTGCCGGTGTCGTGGCGTGGCCGCTTATCAGCTCGCTCAATCCCGCTGCGGATACACTGGCTCTCTCCTCTACGGAAGTCGATCTCTCCCCCATCCAACCGGGCCAGATCATCACGGTCATGTGGCGCGGTAAACCGGTGTTCATCCGCCGCCGTACCGATAAAGAGATCGCTGAAGCACGCGAAGTGAAAGTCTCCGACCTGCCAGATCCGCAGAAGGATGAAGAGCGCGTACAGAAAGGCAAAGAACAATGGCTGATCGTGGTCGGCGTCTGCACGCATCTCGGCTGCGTACCGCTCGGCAACCAAGGCGACTACGGCGGCTGGTTCTGCCCCTGCCATGGTTCGCACTACGATACCTCCGGCCGTATCCGTAAAGGCCCCGCACCTGCAAACCTGCATGTACCGGATTATACATTCATCAGCGATACATCGATCCGTATCGGCTAATTATAAAGACTCACTGAGGACACTATGGCAAAGAAACCAAGCACCAACGGCTACACAGGCATCGCAGGCTGGATCGAATACCGTCTACCGATCTTCAGCTTCCTGAAACATCAGGGTGAATATCAAACGCCGAAGAACTTAAGCTATATGTGGAGCTTCGGTTCGCTTGCCGGTATCGCACTGATGATCCAGATCGTGACCGGTATCGTGCTCGCCATGCACTATACCCCGCACGTCGCACACGCATTTGATAGCGTCGAGCGTATCATGCGCGATGTACAGTTCGGCTGGCTCATCCGTTATACGCATGCCGCCGGCGCATCTATGTTCTTCGTGGTGACTTACGCGCACATCTGCCGCGGCCTGTTCTATGGTTCGTATAAATCCCCGCGTGAACTCGTGTGGTTCCTCGGGATCGCCATCTTCCTCACCATGATGGCAACCGCGTTCATGGGCTACGTGCTTCCATGGGGCCAGATGAGCTTCTGGGGTGCGACCGTGATCACCAACCTCTTCTCGGCGATCCCGGGCATCGGCCAAAACATCGTCACCTGGCTCTGGGGCGGCTTCTCGGTCGACAACGCGACGCTCAACCGCTTCTTCTCGCTGCACTACCTGCTGCCGTTCGTGATCGTCGGCCTTGTCGGCGTGCACCTGGTAGCACTCCACATCCACGGTTCTTCGAACCCGACGGGCGTTGAAGTGAAAACCGAGAAAGACACCATCCCGTTCCATCCGTACTACACGATCAAGGATTTTGTCGGCTTCGGCTTCTTCTTCCTGCTGTTCGCTTACTTCATCTTCTTCGATCCGAACCGCCTCGGCCACCCGGATAACTACACCCCGGCGAACCCGATGGTGACCCCGGCGCACATCGTTCCGGAATGGTACTTCCTGCCGTTCTACGCCATCCTCCGCGCGGTACCGAGCAAACTCGGCGGTGTCACGCTGATGTTCGGTTCCATCCTCATCCTGTTCGCGCTCCCGTGGCTCGACCGCGCGAAAGTGCGCAGCGGCACCTACCGTCCGCTGTTCAAGAAGTTCTACTGGGTGTTCGTGGCAAACGCGGTCCTGCTTGGCTACCTTGGTGGCAAACCGGCGGAAGGCCTGTATGTGATCCTGGCACGTTTCGCGACGCTCTATTACTTCAGCTACTTCCTCATCATCCTGCCATACTTAAGCAAGAATGAGAAAACGCTGCCGCAACCGGAATCCATCAGCGCCCACTATAAAAATAAGAAAAAGAAATAGGTAAGCACATGATCCGTCCGTTCCTTCGTTCTGCTGTCTGCCTTGCTGCTCTCATAGCTAGCGGCACAGCACTCGCTTCCGGCAACCAACACCCGCCGAAAGAAGTAAAATGGGCATTCCAGGGTGCGACCGGCACGGTGGATCGCCAAGCGGCTCAACGCGGCTATCAAGTCTATAAGGAAGTCTGCTCGAGCTGCCACTCACTGAAACGCGTGGCGTACCGTAACCTTACGGAGCTGGGTTTCTCCGAAGGCGAAGCGAAGACGCTCGCAGCGGGTGCTTCCGTTCAGGATGGTCCGAACGACCACGGCGAGATGTTCGAACGTCCGGGCCGCCTCTCCGACCACTTCGTAGGCCCGTATGCGAACGACCAGGCCGCTCGCGCGGCAAACGGTGGTGCACTGCCGCCGGATCTTTCCCTCATCGTGAAAGCACGTGAGGACGGCCCGAACTACATCTACTCGATCCTGACCGGTTTCGAACCGGCTCCGGCGGATTTCAAACTCGGACCGAACATGCACTACAACCCCTATTTCCCGGGTATGCAGATCGCGATGCCGGCACCGCTCTCCGAAGGCCAAGTTACTTACGCTGATGGCACGAAAGCGACCGTCGAGCAAATGTCGCACGACGTGGTGACCTTCCTGCAATGGGCAGCAGAACCGGAAATGGAAGAACGTAAGAGCATGGGCATTAAAGTGTTCATTTATCTCGGCATCTTCACCGTGCTGTTCTATCTGGCGAAAAAACGCGTCTGGAAAGACGTAGAATAATCGACGCATCCGACCAAACAAAAAGGGCAGGTTCTACCTGCCCTTTTTGTATGCTTGTCGGAAAATCCTAAACCCGTGTGATGAAGACTTCCACCAGCCCCGGGCGTTTACCGAACTCATATTCGAAGATACGGCGTATCAATGAACGCGTGGTCTTGATCACCTCGTCGTTACTGTTATCGCGGCCGGATTCCACCACATCCATCACCTCTTCGGCGATCTCACGGAGCAATTTGCGATGCACCTTATCATCCACCAGACCGGGTGCGATGATCTTCGGCTCTTCCACAAAACCGCCGCGGCGTGTAAGCGCCATCGAGACGATCACGATACCGTCGCGCATCAGCTTCCGGCGCGTGCGGATCACTTCGCCCTCCGGCGGGAGCAATTGCTTGCCATCCACACCGAAATATTTGATATCGAGCACGCCGAGCACTTCCGGTGTCCCCGGTGCGAGTTTGACCGCCTGACCGTTCTGCATCTGGATCTGTTTCGGGATACCGATCTCTTTGGCGAAACGCACATGCTCATGCAGGTGTGCCGCCTCACCATGTACCGGGATTGCGATCTGTGGTCGTACCCATTCGTACATCTTGCGCAGTTCCTCACGCGAGGGGTGGCCGGAGACGTGCACGAAGTGATCTTTCTCCGTGAACACTTCAGAGCCTAAACGCACAAGGCCGTTGAACATGCGGAAAATCTTTTTCTCGTTACCCGGAATCACCTTCGACGAGAAGATCACCGTATCCTGCTGCGATAATCTGAAATCCGGATGCTCACGCTTCACGAGCTTCGCCATCGCGGCGTTCGGTTCACCTTGGCAACCGGTGCAAATCACCAGGAGTTCATCACGTTTATGCTTTTTGATCTCGAGGTTCGAGATGAAGGCCGGGATATCCTGCAGATAGCCAGCCTCGCGCGCCGCCGTCGTCACCGTCCAGAGCGAACGCCCTGCGAGCGCCACCTTACGGCCATTGCGCTGCGCGGCGCGTGCGATGGTCTCGATACGCGCCACGTTCGATGCAAACGTGCTCACCACCACGAGTCCCTTACAGGTACTGACGAGTTGTGTGATGCTATCGAGGAGTGCACCTTCCGAACCGGAGATGCGGTCATTGAATACGTTGGTGGAATCGCACACCATGGCGAGTACGCCTTCATCGCCGTATTTACGGAGCTTCGCCTCCTCCGTCAAAGCACCTACGACCGGTGTATCGTCGAGTTTCCAGTCACCGGTGTGGAACACGTTGCCATGCTCGGTACGGATCATCACGCCGTTCATCTCAGGGATGGAGTGTGTGATCTGCACGAATTCAAGGTCGAACGGACCGATCTTCATCTCGGCGCCCGGATTCACGATCGTGAGTTTTTTCACGAACGCATCATGATGCGCGCTGTTACTCTTCATTTTTGCCTTCACCACGTTGGCGGTGAACGGGGTTGCCCACACCGGGCATTCGAGTTGGTCCCACAGATAGGGCATGGCACCCATATGGTCCTCATGCGCATGCGTCAATACGATGCCCAGGAAGTCCTTACGGTTGTCCAGGATAAAGTTGATATCCGGCACGATCATATCGACGCCGGGCAGCATCTCATCGGCGAAGCCCGCGCCAAAGTCCATCAGAATCCATTTACCCTTGTAGTGGTAAAGGTTGACGTTCATGCCGATTTCGTTAGACCCGCCGAGCGGGAGGAATACCAAATGGTCTTTTTGTAATTTCATCTCATCATTTTCTGGTTGAAGTTATAGATCTTGAGCAAACCATTGATAGTAAGGTTTGGCTCTAATGCGTCGATGACGCTCGTTGCTTTGGCGAACAAGGGGGCAAGGCCACCCGTTGCGATCACTTTCATCGGTGCGCCGAATTCTTTTTTGATGCGGGTGGTGATGCCTTCAAGCAGGCCCACATAGCCCCAGTAAATCCCGGACTGCATCGCATCGATGGTGGATTTTCCGATGACTTTCTTAGGCTTCTCTACGGCGATCTCCGGCAGTTTGGCTGCAGCGCGGTGCAGTGCCTCGATCGAAAGGTTGATACCCGGGGCGATCGTGCCACCCTGATAGTCGCCTTTGCCGTCGATCACATCGAAGGTGGTCGCAGTCCCGAAATCGATCACGATCGTCGGCTTCTTATACATCTCGAATGCTGCAGCAGCGTTCACCACACGGTCCGAGCCCACTTCCGCCGGGCGGTCGATCTTCACTTTGAGCGGAAGCTTTACTTCCTTCTCCCCCACGATCAGCGGTTCTTGCTTGATGTACTGGCGGCAGAAGCTCTTTAAGGGGAATACGGTTTGTGGCACGACGCTCGAGATGATCACACCGCTGATATCGTCGATACCGATGCCTTGGAGTTCCAATAATTTGGCGACCGAGATGGCATATTCATCCGCCGTACGCTTACGATCGGAAGACAAGCGCCAGGTGCCCGTGAGTTTACCTTTGGGGTTGAACACGGCGAAAACGATATTGGTATTTCCTACGTCGATGGCGAGTAACATCTAAATCTTCTTGTCCGAGCCAAACCACACGTCGCCAGCCATCAGCGTGTGCTTCTGTCCCTCTTCATCGGTCAGCAGCAGCGCACCCTGGCTATCGATACCTTCATACGTACCAGTGATATCGTCGTAAGGCAAGCGAACCGTCGCTTTCCCGCCGATACCGTACGCGTCTTTCTGCCAGCTCTCGCGCACTTCCGCGAAGCCATTATTGATCCAGCGCTCATACCAATTCGCGAAGGCCGCAAGGAATGCATCCCTCAGCACCTCGATCTCCACTTTATGCCCTTCGGCCTCCAAGTGCGTGGCCGGATACATCGCGATCTCCGGCGAGAACTGCATATTGATGCCGATGCCGCACACGACCCACT
>RGZB01000002.1 GCA_010031735.1 Pseudomonadota bacterium
AAACCGTCGCAGAACAGATCGTGAGCCGCGGGCTCTCCGTCCGTCAGACCGAACAACTGATCAAACAACTCGCCGATCTTCCGCGCGCGCAGAAAGCGACGCGCAAGGCAGCCGAGCGTGATCCGGATATCGTAGAACTCGAGAAAGTCGTCAGCCGTAATCTAGGTCTCAATGTGAAGATCGAGAACCGCGGCGAAAAGGGTCGCCTCACGATCGAGTATCAGAATCTGTCGGAGCTCGATAAAGTGCTTCGCCTGCTCGAACCGAGCCAGGAAGAAGCAGCGGCGTAACGCTACGCGCTCTTGCGTGCAAGCACCGTAGGAACACCCGCGATACGCAGGAAGGCATTGGCCGCGATCAGTTCGGCATCGGCACCCGTGCGTTTGCACTCCGCCTCGGCGACGTAAAGTATCTCGATCGCTTTCGCGGTCGCTTGCGGATGCGCACACCAACGCGACGCATGTTGCATCAAGAGCGGCTTCTGTTTGAAGAACACCGGCGGACGTGAAGTCTCGACCGCTTGCATGCGACTCACCCCCCTCGCCTCGGCCGCGGCGATCTCATAGAGGCGAATGAAGTAACTTTCGGCGGCCCTTAAAAGGGCAATCGGCGCTACGCCCTGATGGAGGGCCTTACGGAGGTGTTTCTCCACGTTAGCATAGTCACCAGCGGCCACCCCGTTTATCACGTCCTGTAGCGAAGATTCCGTGGCATCGCCTACAACCCGCTCTACGTCTTCAAGAGAGACGTGATTGTCCTCACCTTTATAGATTAAGAGCTTCTCGACCTCGCTCGACACCATCAAACGGTCACCTTGGCTGTGCGAGGCGATGTAATCGACCGCGTCGTTGTCTACTTCAAATCCTGCATCCTTGATGAGCGTGCGTACCACACCTGCAAGTGCGCGTTCGTCTTCGACATAGCACGGGATCGCTGCCGCCTCAGGATGCGATTCAAATGCTTTACGGAGCGCCGACGTCGGCGTGAGGTCGCCTGCAGTGACAATCAAGAAGGCACCGTCTGTGCGTATCGTCGCGAGCGCTTCCGCAATCGCGTTTGCAGAAGCGGCATCCGCCTCGCGCACACGCACGAGCTTGCGTCCACCCATGAAACTGAGTGCTCCGAGTTCATCGGTGAGGAGTGCGCCGTCTTCTTTCAGGCGCGCGGGACTGATTTCTGCGACACGGAAGGGATCGGATAAATCCGGCACGATTTGTTTGGCGATCGCTTCGGCGCGCACCGATATCAGGCCGTGGTCAGGCCCGTAGATGAGCACGGCAGGGCAGGGCTTCGGCACATTCGAGACAAATGCATCGATGCGGTTTGCGACGAGTTTCACTGCTGGATTTCCAGGTTGGTTTTGGGCAGCTCGACCGGATCTTCGGCAAGCGGCGAATTCTGCGGCGCTACCGGTTTCGATTTCTGCTCCTCTGCCTGGCGCAGGAACGACATCAGGCGCACTTTGATATCCTTCGCACCTTCACGCGCAAGACGCATCTCGGTATCTTTTTCCGCCGCATAGGTCGAGAAATCCGAGGCTTCCACCGCATCATAGGAGCCGACGACTTTCGACGTTCCTTCCGCAACTTTCTTGCCGGTCTCGATATCCTTCAGCGCATATTTCGACGTGAGCGAAAGGTTATACCGTGAGATACGGCGATCGCGTTCGATGACCAGCGGCTGCAGATCCTGTTTGATCTTGACGTTCAAACTATAGCGTGCCGTGATCGGCTTGGAGGTAGGATTCATCAAGTTTTCCAGTTGGATACGCATCTCCTGACCCAAGCGGCTCCCCTCGATATTCTCGATCTGCACCGGGAAGGCCGCACCATCGGATCGATCCGTCGCTTTATAAATAGGCTCGAACCCACAACCAAAGGTTGATAGAGCGATTGTTACGACAGCGAAATGTTTTAGCCTATGCTGCAACGACATTGATGATCCTGTTCGGTACGATGATAATGCGTTTGATCTCTTTTCCGGCAATAGCAGACTGCACGGATTCTTCCCCTAACGCAATCTTTTTGAGTGATTCTTCATCCAGTCCGGCATTTATTTCGATAGCGGAACGAAGCTTACCGTTCACTTGAATGGCAATTTTGACCGTATCGTTAACCAGCAGTGCTTTTTCCGGCGTTGGCCAGAAGGATTCTTGCGCCAGACAGTCCGCATGGCCCAGGAACTTCCATAACTCTTCGGTTAAATGCGGCAGCATGGGATGAAGCAACTTAATAGCCACGATGACACCCTCGGCGAATACGGCCTTAGAGGCTTCATCCGCCTGCTTGATATCCTCAAGCGCATTGGTAAGTTCGCGGATCTTCGCAACCGCCGCGTTAAAGTGGAACTTCTCGAGCGCTTCCGACACTGCCGCAATGGTCTGGTGTGTTTTCTTGCGTAGCTTCAGCAACTCCGGTACTAACGCATCATTATTCAATGTTTTAGTTAATTTATCTGCATTCCTGAGGGTTTCGGCGTTATTATGCGTGAGTTTCCATAGGCGATCGATATAGCGACGGGAACCTTCCACGCCCGCATCCGTCCATTCCAGGTCACGCTCCGGCGGGGAATCCGACAGCATGAACAGCCGCGCCGTATCGGCGCCGTATTTGGCGATAATTCCCGCAGGGTCCACTACATTGAGCTTCGATTTGCTCATTTTCTCGGTACGGCCTACAGTGACCTTCTCGCCGGTCTTGGCATGGACGAACTCGCCGCCCTTCTTCACCACGTCCGTGGGGTAAAGCCACTTACCCGAGGCGTCTTTATAGGTCTCGTGGCACACCATACCCTGCGTGAGCAGACGCTCGAATGGCTCTTTGACGTTGATATAGCCGCATTTGGTGAGTGCGCGGGTGAAAAAACGCGAATAGAGGAGGTGCAGCACCGCATGCTCTACACCACCGATATATTGGTTCACCGGCAACCAGCGTTTGATTTGTTCTGGATCAAACGGACGAGATTGTTCCGTAGGCGAAACATAGCGTAAAAAGTACCAGGACGATTCCCAGAAAGTATCAAAAGTATCTGTTTCTCGAGTAGCTTGCTTAGAACATTTCGGACACGGAACATATTTCCATGTGGGGTGACGATCGAGTGGGTTGCCCGGCTTATCGAACTCCACATCATCCGGCAACGTGACCGGCAATTGTTGTTCCGGCACCGGAACAACACCGCATGTTTCACAGTAGATAACCGGTATCGGGCAGCCCCAATAACGCTGGCGAGAGATACCCCAGTCGCGGAGGCGGTAGTTGGTGGAAGATTGCCCCACCCCGAGGGACTTGAGTTTGTCGATCGCGCGTGATTTTGCCTCGGCAACGGGCAGACCGTTCAAAAAATCAGAGTTGTACAATGTTCCGTCCCCGGAATAAGCCTCCTCACCGATGGTGTTTGTTGCTGGGTCGGCATCCTTCGGCAGAATCACCGGGACAACCGGCAGTTGATATTTACGTGCGAAGTCCAGATCGCGCTGGTCGTGCGCCGGGCATCCGAAGATGGCTCCGGAGCCGTATTCCATCAAAACGAAATTGGCAATATATATTGGAAGAACAGACCCTTGCTTAAAGGGGTGCACTGCCTTCATTCCGGTATCGAAACCTTTTTTCTCGGCCTTTTCGATCGCCTCGGTGCTGACCCCCAGGCGCCCGCATTCTTCGATAAATGCGCCTACAGCGGGATTCTTCGCCGCGAGCTGGGTCGATAGCGGATGGTACGGAGAGATGGCCACAAACGCCGCGCCATAGAGCGTGTCAGGCCGCGTGGTGTAGACTTCCAGCTTCTCTTTTTGGCCCTCCACGTCAAAGAAAATATCGGCACCGATGGATTTTCCGATCCATTTTTCCTGCATCGTGACCACACGTTCCGGCCATTTGCCCTTAAGCTGTTCGAGCCCCTGGATGAGGTCTTCGGCGAAATCCGTGATCTTCAGGAACCACTGGCGCAAGGTTTTCCGCTCCACGAGCGCACCGGAACGCCAGCCGCGTCCGTCGATCACCTGCTCATTGGCAAGCACGGTGTTATCCACCGGATCCCAGTTCACCATCGCCTCTTTCTGGTACGCGATGCCGTTCTTCAGAAAATCGAGGAAAAATTTCTGCTCATGCTTGTAATATTCCGGGAGGCACGTTGCGATCTCGCGGCTCCAATCATAGGAAAGCCCGATGGATTTCAGCTGCTCGCGCATCGTATCGATGTTCTTGAGCGTCCAGACCTTGGGATTCACGCCATTCGCGATCGCCGCATTCTCCGCCGGCAGGCCAAATGCGTCCCAGCCCATGGGATAGAGCACGTCATAGCCCTGCGCACGGCGCGCGCGCGCCACCACATCGCCGATCGTGTAGTTACGCAGGTGTCCCATATGGATGCGACCTGACGGATAAGGGAACATCTCGAGCACGTAGTAAGGCTTCGCCGAAGGCTTTTTACCCGCAGCAAACAGGTTGGCCTTGGCCCAATGGGCCTGCCACCTGCCTTCGGTCTCTTCGGCGTTATAACGTGGGATTTCCGGTGCGTTCATAGCAGCGATTAGCGTGCGGATGCCACTTTAAGCTGGCGTGCACGCGTCAAGATCTTGTCCTCGATGTCACGACCGACCTTCGGATCGACTTTCGCATCTTTCCAGCCGGTGCCGTTCTTCACCTGGCGGAACACGGAGGCACGCACCGCATCGGCACGGAGTTTCGTATCCAAAATCAGGACATTCATCTTGAAGCGCTCGCCCGGGGCTTCCGGGGACTCATACCAGTCGGTGATGATCACGCCGCCGCGCGGGTCTACGGATGCCAGCGGGGCAAAAGAAAGCGTATCGAGCGTCGCACGCCACAGGAAGCTGTTTACGCCAAGCGTAGCGCCTTTGGAGGAGCCTGCGTCGTCATCGCCGCCCAGCAGCTGCACGCCATCGCCTGAAAGCTTGCCGTAACGCGCACGGCGCACATCGTCCGGATCGACCGGGTACGAGTTCTCGGTTTTAGCACCCTTGAACCAAGAGCTACAGCCGGTTACAGACATCGAAACCGCGAGCAGGGTCAGGGCTATAAAGGAAATGGAGCGGGTGTATTTCATGACGGCACTTTCTCATCATTTTGGTAAGAAGAGCGCCAATCTAATCCATAGCCCTCACTCCCGCAAGAAAAGAGTGCAGAGTGGCGGAAATACGCCTGAATACCGACAAAAAGAAAGGGGCGGCACTAAGCCGCCCCTTCCAAAGTACGCTAAACTTCTAAATGATTAGAAGTTGAGTTGGGTACCAACGAGCACCGCGGTGCCCGTGTTGTCTACCGTCGTACCAGCAGCGTCAGCGTCGAAGAAGTTAGCTTCTACGTACGGAACGAGGCCCGGAGCGAGTTGGTAGTCTGCACCGACGGACACGAGGTCCAGATCGTTGTCAGAGCGTTCGCTGTTCAGGTAGGTTACGCTCACGCCGAACGGACCGGTTTCATAAGTCGCGCCGAGGGTGAAGTAATCTTGATCGTTGTTGCCAGTCGCAGCCGTCGGCAGCGTGCTGTCATCCCAATCGCCATAAGAACCAGCGATGCTGAAACCTTGGTAAGAAACCACTGCACCAACTTGGAATGCAGAGAGGTCTTCCGTACCAGCAATTTCAGAAGAACCGAATTCGCCCGTTGCAGATGCTTGGATACCGACTTGGTCGAATTGACCACGGTAGTTAGCACCAACGGAGAATACGTTCTCTTGGTCGCCGTTCAGGTCACCGGTGTGAGACAGGTACGTACCAGCGTCACCAGAATCCGGAGTGAAGCTTACGCCCACTTGGAAGCCAGAGAAGCGCGGAGAGTAGTACGTGATTTTGTTCGCATCTTCGGTCGTGCCACGGTTAGCATCGAGCGGCAGATCCGGACGGGTGATGAACGTTGCAGAAGCTGCAGACGGGTTCGTTTGACCCGGGAGAGTCACGAAACGGTACCAGTCGCCATCAATGCCACCGGTCGCGCGAGCGATCGTAGCAGCATCAACTTTCATGTTGTTAGCAGCAGAGAGGTTAGAACCTGCTTCTACGCGGCCAGCATTGCTTTCCACGAAGAGGTAGGTACGCTCAGCATTGAGACCGTTGTTGTCAGCAGACGCATTGAGGTCAGCTTGCAGACGGATCACAGAGCCGTAACGCAGACCGTTGTCAGAAGTACCTTCAACGTTTACGTCAACTTTGGTGTCGTTTGCAAATTTCGCGTCGCGGCTAGATGCGCCGGTAGCGTCGAATGGAGAGTCTTGATCTGCAAAGCCGGCTTGGAAGTCAAAATAACCACCGAGCGATACAGTCGGCTCAGCATGTGCGCCAGCTGCAAATGCAGCAACGCCTACGAGAGCGGTCGTGCCAAGTAAAAACTTTTTCATATGTATATCCTGTTAGTTGATCCTAGTTGTTAAAACCCACACACGATTACCTACAATATTCGCGTAGGTCGCCATGTGTTCGCATAACGCAAGGGCATTGAAACCAAATTTCAGCTCGCCGCGCAAGCGTGACCCAGTGTTTATTTAGGGGTCGGGGGCATTTTAGACCTCACTGTTGCAAAGAAGGCACAGTTTGTTGCCCCCCTGCATCACCCAGTCGTTAATTTTTGGCGGTTTTTCGGGCTCTTATTCCATCTGGTATTCCACCCGTACCCACGCTATAAATGCCACATGACCGCACCCCATTCACCCGTATCTGCCCTCGCGCAGATAAAAGAAGCCCTTTGCGATGCCGCCGTCCGGCATGGCCGGGTGCATTATGTGCCACCGGGCATCGTGGCGGTGAGTAAAACCCACCCTGCCGAGCGGATAGAACCCCTGCTTAAGGCCGGCCACCGCCTGTTCGGGGAAAACCGGGTACAGGAAGCCGAAGCGAAGTGGCCCGACCTGAAAGCCCGTTATCCCGGGGTCGAACTGCACCTGATCGGCCCGCTGCAGACCAATAAAACGGCCGATGCCCTTGCCCTTTTCGATGTCATCGAGACGCTCGACCGCCCCAAACTCGCCGACCAGCTTGCCAAGGAGCTCGCGAAAACGCCCAAGAAGGATCTGAAGCTCTTTGTCCAGGTGAATACCGGTGAGGAGGAACAGAAAGCCGGTGTCGGCCCGAAAGAGGCCGACGGCTTCATCCGTTACTGCCGGGAAAAGAACCTGCCGGTGGTGGGGCTGATGTGCATCCCGCCGGTCGCGGAGGACCCCGCACCACACTTCGCTTTGCTACGCACCATCGCTGAACGAAATGGTTTAACAGCGCTCAGTATGGGCATGAGCGGCGATTTTGGTATTGCGGCGGCCCTGGGTGCCACCCATGTACGGATCGGCAGCGCCCTCTTCGGCGAAAGGGCAAAGCCATGATCCGCCCGCTCGCCCATGACCTCAAAGGTTTCTACAGTTCCCCCTTGGGCGCACTTGCCTGCCGCACGCTCCGCCGGCGCATCCGGGAGTTCTGGCCGGATGTGGTGATGAACAAGCAGCAGCACATCGAAGAGGTGCTGGTGGGTTTCGGTTATGCAACACCGTATCTGATCCCCTTCATGACGACGCCGGACCATGTCGCACGAAGCCGCGCCATCGCCCTGATGCCGACCTTGCAAGGCGTGACACCTTGGCCGGTCGCAGCGAAGAACCGCACGGCCGAGATCGCTACGAACGAATTGCCGCTTGCGGATTGCTCCGTCGACCGCCTGCTCGTGGTGCATGCGCTGGAGGCGAGCGAACGCCCCTCGCAGATGCTCCGTGAGCTCTGGCGCGTTTTAAAGCCGGGTGGGCGCATGCTGGTGATCGTGCCGAACCGCGCCAGCCTGTGGGCACAACGCGATAATACGCCGTTTGGGTACGGCAGGCCGTTCTCGAAAGGACAATTGCTTGGGCTGCTCGACAGCGCGATGTTCACAACCCTCAATGTCGGCCACGGGCTTTACATGCTGCCGGTGAAGAACCGCCTGTTCTTGAAAACCGCGCCGTTATTCGAATATCTGGGATCGCGCACCGCCGATGCGCTCGGGGGCGTTACACTGTGTGAGGTGGAAAAACGTTTATATGCCACCCCGGCCACTGCCGAAGGCAAGACACAGAAATTAGCAGAAGCCTAAGTGCGGTCGCGGTCCTCGCGCCTCTCACGGCCATCGGCCTTCGGATCGAGTGTGCGCCCCGCCTCCGTGACGTGATGAGCACCGCGGTCTTTTTCATCGAGCACTTTTCTCAGCACCTCTTCCACCACATTCAGCAGTACGCCTTGGGATTGATCCTCGATGCGTTTTACCGCATCCCGGAGCATAACGGAGACGGTCTCGACGACGCTCGTGGTGATGCGCCTTTCCATTTCCCCGAGCAATTGCTCGAGCACGATACTGGAAACGCCGGCACCCTGGTCGCCACCGATGCCCGTCGCAACCGCAGCGTTATTATCGCCAAAACCGCGCTCTGCCAATTTACGCTGGCGCTCCTTCCAGCCGAGCTCGGTGTAGGACTGGCCTTTCGACCCCCCACCCCCGACGACACGGCGGTCATCGGTGATTTTGATCGGCGCATCGCGGTTCGATACCGTGACCACTTCGATCGGGGATACGACACCCTTATCCGTTGCAGTAAAATGTACGGAGAGTGCTTCACGCTCTTCTTTCGCACCGTACGCCTCGAGCAGGTCACGTATCCTTTCCGTGCGCGGCTCCACCATCTTGCTCGCATCCGGCTGGCGCACCCCATAAGCCTCCGCATCCTCCCTGAAAGACAGTAGGATCGAGCGGCGTAGCGAAAGATTGCCGTCCTTGGCGCTCACCGAAGCGCCATTTCCCTTCGCACCGTATTTGAGCAGGATGCCCACGGCCTCCGGATCGAGCGCGTGTGCCGCCACGCGGAGTATCGGGTGGGCTTCATCCATCGGCCTGATCCCCTGGCCGCTTAACCCATCTGTCTCCGTGATGTGTGTGGACACATAGACATTGGGGTTCGCGCCCGCAAAAAGTGCCCGCTTCATCAGTTTATGGAGCGGCTTTAATCTATCCATGTATTCTTTTTCACGCGCACGTGCATCTGCGCGCACGTCATAATCGATCTCGAGCGTATCGATCATCTCGCGCATGATCAGGCTGATCTCCGTCACCGCGTGAACGAGCGCGCGCTCCGGTTCGTTGTCCCATGAACCGAAGACCAGGCCAGGGACATACCGCAGCATCCGACGTGCAGCACCAATATTCCTGGGGATGAAATCAAGCACCATAGAACACTCCCTTATCGTTACAGGGATATAGTCTATCAGCAAGAGCTTACTTTTTGGTTAATACGAAAAGCGCGGATTCGCCGAGCAGGTTCGCACGCGGGCTCGCACCCAAAAACGGGTGAACCTTACCGGCACTGTCGATATAGGCGCGTGATTCGATCACCGCGCCGATCTCGCCGACTAGCGTTACGAAATCGCGCAGCGTGCAGAAATGGATGTTCGGGGTTTCGTACCATTGATAGGAAAGCGTGCTGGTGACGGGCATGCGGCCTTTCGTGAGGAGATAAAGGCGGTTCTTCCAGTAACCGAAGTTCGGGATCACCACCACCACATGTTTTGCCACGCGCAATAAATCGACCAACACCTGTTTGGGCTGCTTCGTCGCCTGCAGGGTTTTGGCCAGAATCGCATAATCAAACGCCGCGTCCGGATAGTGTTTGAGGTCGTGATCGGCATCCCCCTGCACCACCGAAAGACCGTGCGAGATTGCCGCAGAAACCTTGGCCGCATCAATCTCTAATCCTTTGACTTTAATAGATTTATTTTCAAGAAGGTGTATCAACTCCCCCTCACCGCAACCGATATCGATAGCAGACGAGCCGGAGGGGATGAGGGCGGCAATGGGGGCATTATACGAGGCCATAGAGAACTGCTTAACGTTAAATTAACCGGAGCGGGCTACACTTATACGGTGGAATAAGCGAAATAAAAAGGGCGGAATAGAGTGACAGAGAAAGAGACCAGGTATTACGGCATCCCCGCGCAGCATGATGCGGCCGTACAGATATTGAAAGAAGCCGTGCTCCTGGAGCCGGATGCCCATGGCCTTTACCCGTTGATCGTGGTGGTGGGCCCGATGCAGGTGGGAAAATCCACCTTCATGAAACGCGCTGCCGGGCTGACCGATGATACGCCGGTCGGTGTCGATTACACCGTGAGCGGAAGGCCTTTCGTCAATGTCAGCACCGCCGATATGGAAGAGGTGCGCGCACGCAACCCGGAAGAATTCAAAGGAAAGGTCATCAGCTTCCAGGAAGAAGGCGGGGAACGCCTGCTCCTGATTGCCGAGCGCACACGCGACGCTGAAGAAAAAACAACGCCGGAAGGCATGAACAGGCTGTTGGCGGATCTCGCTGAGCTTCGCAAATCCGCACCTGTACTGCTTGATATCAGCCACTCCAAACACCTCATGTTCCCGACCGACTGGGGCCCGGATGAAGATCGGCTGAAAGAGATCGCCGTCAATAACCTGAACGTGCGTAACGATCAGCTCGCCGCGCTCGAAGCCGCAGGCGGCATGATGATCACGCTCGACCGCGACCAGACACGGGTGATGGATACGCTCCGCACCCTCGCGCAGAGCGATCGCTACCGGAACGCCGCTGAAGTACCGGCACCCGATCCGATTCTCGAATACACCGATAAGGAGACATACGATGCCCAGTGTGCGGCCGCCAAAGGCTCACGGCGCGATATCCGCGGCGAGCTGGCGCGCGGACTCATGATGAATGCGGACGGCCCTGTCGTGATCGAAGTCATGGAGCGTTTAATGCGCGGTGGCGTCTCGAACGAAATCATCGCCGGACAGATGTTCCGCATGTCTTATGAGCAGCCGGAGGTTCAGAATCCTGCAGCAGTGCCGAGTTTGCAGCTTCCGGGCCAGATTCAGGGCAAAGGCGGTGGCGGGCGTAGCGATCGCTGATAGCCTTAGTTCGCATCCGCAGATTTACCCACACGCCGGATGAAGCCCGCGAGCGCTTCGAGGAAGCGCGGCTCATCGAGGAGGAAGGCATCGTGGCCTTTATCGGTTGGGATCTCGACGAAACTCACATTCGCCCCGACGCCATTCAAGGCATGCACGATCTCGCGCGTTTCGCTGGTGGGGAACAGCCAGTCGCTCGAGAACGACATCAGGCAGTATTCCGCTCTCGTGCCCTTGAATACATCGCTCAAGCGGCCACCGTTATCGGCAGCCAGATCGAAATAATCCATCGCACGGGTGATGTAGAGATACGAGTTCGCATCGAACCGCTCGACGAAATTCGTGCCCTGGCGGCGGAGGTAGCTCTCCACCCTGAAATCTGCCTCGAACCCATAGGAGATACGCTCGCGGTCCTGCAGGTTACGACCGAATTTACGCGAAAGCGCTTCCTGTGACAGATAGGTGACGTGCGCCGTCATCCGCGCGACCGCCAGGCCGCCTGCGGGGAATCTCTTCTCATTGATGTAGTTACCCTCTTTCCACTCCGGATCCGCCATGATCGCCTGCCTTCCCACTTCATGGAAGGCGATGTTCTGTGCCATGTGGCGCGGAGCGGTCGCGATGCCGACCACAGACCGCACATGATCTTTGTACAGCGAGCCCCATACGAGCGCCTGCATGCCGCCCATCGACGCACCGATGACGGAAAAGAGCTTCGTGACACCCAGTTGCTCGACCAGCAGCTTCTGCGCACGCACCATATCGGCGATGGTCAGGACCGGAAACTCGAGATTGTAAGGTTTCTTCGTTTTTGGATTAATGGCCTTGGGCCCGTAAGAACCCATGCACCCACCAAGCACGTTCGGGCAAATGACGAAATAACGATCCGTATCGATGATCTTGCCCGCACCCACGACGCTCTCCCACCAACCCGGCTTTCCGGTGACGGGATGGGTGCTTGCGACATACTGATCGCCTGTCAACCCGTGGCAGATTAAGATCGCATTGGAAGCATCGGCATTCAGACGGCCATAGGTCTGGTACGCGAGCGGGAAGGCAGCGATCTCTGCACCCGAGTCGAGTTTGAGCGGCGCATCCTGTGCTAAAATCGCAATCGCTCCCACTTCCACCTTGCGGTAGGAAGGGCCGAATTCCAGTGTGACAGTCGTCTGTTCCATGGGGATGGTTTTACCCGCGCGGGGTATGAATGCCAAGCAAAACTACGCGTCGGAGTCTGGGTTCTTCTTTTTACGTGTCGTTTTCTTCGCTGACGCCTTGCGTGCCGGCTTCTTCTTGCCGCCGCCCTCTTTGGCCTGGATGAGAGCGATCGCCTCTTCAAGCGTGAAGGTTTCGGTAGACGCATCCTTCGGGAGCGTCGCGTTGGTCTTTCCGTGTTTCACATACGGTCCGTATTTACCGGAATAGAGCCCGATATCCTCGCCCGAATCCGGATGCTTGCCGAGAATTTTGAGCGGCGCCGCACTACCGCGACCGCCCTTAGCGCCCCGTGCACCGGCACGGGCTGCCGCTTCCGCGATCACCGTGACCGCACGGTTGATGCCGATCGTCAGCACATCATCGCCGGCTTTGATCGAAGTGTATTTACCGTCATGGAACAGGTACGGACCGAAACGGCCGACACCGGCCTTGATCATCTCACCCGTCTCCGGATGGAGGCCCACTTCGCGCGGTAATTGCAGGAGCGAGAGCGCCTCCTCGAGCGTCACCGTATCGGGTTTTAAATGCTTGAGCAGCGGCGCACGTTTCGGCTTCTTCTCTTCACCGAGCTGTACGTAGAAACCATACGGGCCTTGGCGCACGGAGACTTCCTGGCCATCCGGATGATTGCCGAGCACACGCGGATAGCTGCCGCCGACATTCTGTACCGGCGTACCGTCTTCATTCTTGTTGCCGATCTCGACATCCAGCTGGCGGGTGTAGCGGCATTCCGGATAGTTCGAGCAACCGATGAAGGCACCGAATTTACCGACCTTCAACCCAAGCACGCCTTCACCGCAGGTCGGGCATTTGCGGCGCTCTTCCAGGCTACCCTTGCCCGGGAATAAGAAGTCGGCGAGCGTTTGATTGAGTGCGTCGATCACGTCGGTGATTTTCAAATCCTTTGCACCTGCGACGTTGTTCGAAAAATCACCCCAGAACGCACGAAGCACCTGTTTCCAATCTGCTTCGCCAGCAGAGATACGGTCTAGATCTTCTTCCAGATTCGCCGTGAAATCGTATTCGACGTACTTGGTAAAGAATTTGGCCAAGAAGCTTGTGACCACGCGGCCGCGGGGTTCTGGCACGAAACGTTTTTTATCGAGCTTCACATACTCACGGTCCTGCAGCACGGCGATGATGCTCGCATAGGTCGACGGGCGGCCGATGCCGAGCTCTTCCATGCGCTTGACCAAACTTGCTTCCGAGAAACGCGGCGGCGGTTCGGTGAAATGCTGCGCCGGCGTTACTTCCATTTGTTTCAGCGGCTCGCCTTCATTAAGCGGCGGCAAGATGCGGCCTTCATCGTCGTCATCATCCGGATCGTCGCGGTCTTCGTTATAGAGCGAGAAGAAGCCCGGGAATTTGATGGTGGACCCGCTCGCACGCAGCATGTTCTTATCTGCGGCGATATCGACCGAGACGACATCCAGCACCGCGCTTTCCATCTGGCTTGCGACCATGCGCTTCCAGATGAGGTCGTAGAGCGCACGCTGGTCCTCATCAAGATATTTCGCCACACTCGCCGGATCGCGGCGCACATCCGTCGGGCGGATCGCTTCATGCGCTTCCTGCGCGTTCGCGGCTTTCGACTGGTACATACGCGGGGATTTCGGAACGAAGCTCGTGCCGAAACGCTTCTCGATCAGGTCGCGCGTCGCCATCACTGCTTCGGGCGCGACTTCGACACCGTCGGTACGCATGTAGGTGATTAAACCCACGGTTTCCTTGCCGATCTCGACACCTTCGTACAGACGCTGCGCGAGCTGCATCGTGCGCTTGGCACCGAAGCCGAGCTTGCGGAAGGCTTCCTGTTGCAGGGTAGAGGTAGTGAATGGCGCATACGGATTCCTGCGCGCCTGCTTCTTCTCGACGGAAGCGACTTTATACGACGCCGAACGGAGCGCGGTTGCGACCGCCTCCGCCTTCGCTTCGTTGTTTAAACTGAATTTCTCGAGCTTCTCGCCGTTCACATGGGTGAGACGCGCCGTGAAATGTTCTTTGCTGCTCTTCTCGAGCGCAACTTTGATATCCCAGTATTCTTCCGCGATGAATTTTTCGATCTCTTCCTCCCGGTCGCAGATCAGGCGGAGTGCGACCGACTGCACACGCCCTGCCGAACGCGAGCCCGGCAGCTTGCGCCAGAGAACGGGCGATAGATTGAAACCGACGAGATAATCAAGGGCGCGGCGTGCCTGCTGCGCATTCACCAGATCCATATCGATCGCACGTGGTGCGGCCATCGCCGCCTCGACCGCCGTGCGGGTGATGGAGTTGAACACCACGCGTTCGATCTTGATGTCTTTGGGTAAGGCTTTTTTCTCGCGCAGCGCTTCCACCAGGTGCCATGAAATGGCTTCCCCTTCACGGTCCGGGTCCGTCGCCAGGATGAGGGAATCTGCCTTTTTCACCGCATCGGCGATCGCTTTCATATTCTTGGAAGCATCATCCGGCACTTCATAGTGCATGAGGAAGTCTTTATCGGGCTCGACCGATCCATCCGCCGAAGGAAGATCGCGGACATGGCCGAAGGAAGCCAGCACTTTATAGTCTGAACCGAGGTATTTATTAATGGTTTTACTTTTTGCCGGTGATTCGACGATAACTACGCGCATTACTGTCCTGTTATAGAGACTTACAAGGGGCGGAAAAACGACCCTTTAAAGCAGGGAGGTGTACTAAATGTTGGCGCGTTTGGAAAGTAAAATCGGCGTAAAATCCCATTAACCCTTTGTTAACAATAGGTTGTTAGTGTAGAATAGCACGAAGGAGAAACCATGTCACCCACGACTAGCCACTGGACGGCAGAACAAGTCGCCGGTCTTGCGACCGCGCTCGGCTTCCTTGCCGAGGGCGTGAACAAGGCCGTTACACTGGTCGGCAAGCATGCGGGGCAGGAGAATGCCGATGCCATGATCAAACCGATCAGCGACGACATGACCGCACTTATTCTCGCGGTGGCGAGTGCCGATAAAGCCTCCTTGGGCAGCATACTCGAAGACCATTCAGGGGTTCTTTCTGACGCGATCTACGTCTGCCAGAAGCTAAAACTCAAATACAGTGACCGTTATGCACAAGCCCTTGCTGCAGGCGGCATCGCTGCGCATGAAATCCCACTCCAACCGCCGCCGCGGAAATCCCAAGTCGATACCTTGGAGCGCGCGACCACAAAAATCGCGAACGAACAGGAAATGCTCTTGATCGGCTCCCGCTTCGCAGCCGCGGCCGTACAAGCACTCGGCGTCCTTAAGAAAGCCCGGCGTGAAACCGTGAATGGCATGAAACTGGAATATGTGGCGGGGCTTACCGTAAAGATACAGAACTGCGATACCGCGTCCGAACTCAAAGAGCTGGTGACCTCCGAACGGATGGCGAAATCGCTCTCGACCTCCATGGCCGTGATCAAAGCGCTCGGCGAGCGCAGCATGAACCAGGCGCTCGAGGAATTCTTATCGGCTGCGGAAAAAGCGAACATCCGCATGATTCCCGCTTCAGCGGAAACCATCCGGGAACTCGGTGGTGCGATCAGCGAAATACGGAAACAACTCAGCGTGAAAACGCCGGAGATGGCACCGGCTGCAAAACCGACACCGAAGGATACATCCTCGAACAGCGGTTGGTAGTTTTACGCGATCAATGCGACACGGCCACCCGGCAGATGCTCGATGCGGCCCGCAAGTTCAAGCTCCAACAGAACGATCTGAATCACGGATGCAGAAAACCCACTGTGCTGGACAAGCGCATCGATCGTGATCGGCACGCTCGATAGCATGGAGACGATCTCGCCGCGCGCACGCTCCAATTCCTCTTTCGCCGGCGGATTGAAACGACCGAAACCGTACTGCGTATCTTTCTCTTTTTCGAAAAGACCGGTATCCGCGCTACGGAAACCGCTGCGGAGCGCCTGCACGATATCGCTCACACCGGTAACGAGTGTCGCCCCTTGTTTGAGCAGGTGGTTAGGGCCCTCCGAACGCGGATCCGCGGGCGAACCCGGAACCGCGAATACATCCCTTCCCTGTTCGAGCGCCAACCGTGCGGTGATGAGAGAGCCGGAGCGAAGCGTTGCCTCCACCACCACGGTACCACGCGCCAAACCCGCAATGATGCGGTTACGCTGCGGGAAATGCTGTGCACGGGGCACCGCGCCATACGGAAGTTCGGCGACGATCGCGCCCTTCTCCGCGATTTCCTGGTAAAGTCTGGCATTCTCGGGGGGATAGATATTGTCGATACCGCCCGCGAGCACCGCAACCGTGCCACTCGCGACCGAACCACGATGCGCCGCCGTATCGATCCCGCGTGCCATACCGGAGGCTACAATAAACCCTTCACGGCCCAGTTCTGCAGCTAGGGATTCGGCCAGGCGAAGACCCGCGAGGGAGGCATTACGCGCACCCACCATGGCCACCGTTTCTGCAGAGAGTGATTTGACATTGCCACGCACCGTGATGACCGGCGGGGCATCATGGATCTCTGCAAGCAAGCGCGGATACGCCGCATCGGAACGGATGATGACATGGGCGCCGATACGCGTTGCCGCGGCCATCTCGCGCTCGGCTTCTGCGCGCGGAGCGATCTTGATCGGACGCTTTTTGCCGCCGCGCAGGGATATCTCCCCCGCCTGCTGGAGCGCGGCATCGACCGAACCGCATAGTTGCGTGAGCGCATAAAATGCACGCACGCCGACATTCTCGGAGCGATAAAGCTGCAGCCAGGAAATACGCTCTTCCTCGGTTGCGGAAAGAGAAAGGGATTTTTCTACCTGTGGTTTCATAGCTACCAGAAAAAACAGCTTTGGCGATAAGTTGCAAGTGCTTTAAGAACGGATTGACGGATTGTCGCCGGACGCCTTAATATTTCTTTAACAATTTTACGTTATTGTTCAGTGAAACACGAAAATCATGCACATCGGGGGAATTTATGGCTAAAAGGCTGATCGTTTATACCGCTGCTACCGGTTCACGTTTCCACCGCGGCCAGAATCCTCACCTTCCCTTCACGATCGACGAAGTGATTGAGGATATCCAAGGCTGTTATGATGCCGGCTCACGCTATTACCATTACCATTCCCTCACCGATGATGGCCGCCATATCTCGCTGCCGGATAAATACGAAGCCATCGGCAACTGGGTTGCCCAGAATCTGCCCGACATGCGTCTAAGCTTCGCCACCTCTCGTGGCGGGCAAGTGAACAACCAGGTCATGGAATTCCTGAACCGACAATACGGCGTCCCACTCAAAGGCAGCAACATCAACAATATCCCGGATGAACAGTTCCTGGCGGCCGAACTCGTGCGCGCCGGCTGTCTGACCCTTCCATCGGGTGCGCTTCCTTACGCCTGCACCACGATGACGGGTGCAGAGATCCGCATGGCCAAAGAAAATGAAACCGGTAACGCCGGCTATATCGACCCGCGCGGGACCTCCCGTGTGCAACTGGGATTCGAATATATCACCCGACTCGCCGCCGCACGGGGCGTGGTGGGTGAGGTGGAGATGACGACCTATACCACCAACGGCAAACGCGGTATTGAGAAAGAGGAGCGCGATTTCGACTCCCTCGGCCCGACGGCACCGGCGAGCAGCTTCAAAGTGCTGATGGACCTCGTGAAGAAAGATATGGTTGGAAGCCCACTCAGCATCGTACTGCTGCCGGGTTTCTCGGACGGCCTTCCGCTCAAAAGTCTATTCATCCATAAAGCGATCGACGATGCGGCGGCGATACTCACGGAGTTACGCAAACGCGGCGGTGATGGTTGGATCACACTCGGCGGCGTCATCACACCGAACAAATACGAAGAACCACTCGAAGAACGTCATTTAACCGCACAAAACCTGAATCCTGCCCGTCAGAAAATCTTGAAAATCGCACTCGATCGCCCGGAAGTCAGTGCGACCCGCGTCGGTATGGAGGATGCGCCGTGGTGGCGTAACAGCGACGGTTCCATCGAACCGAAAAGCAACACTTTCTACGTTCAGAAAACCGTGACACGCATCCGGGAACTCGGCGGCGAGATCATCACCGATCCGAAAGAAATGGATGCCATTATAGGTCGCGGCAACCGCGCACAGGATCCCATCCTTAACGGCGGTTCGCTCGGTGAACTCTCTGCCAGGATACGAGGGGAATTACAGACCGTACGCGGCGCCTAAAGCTTTTTCTCCTCGCCCATGATGAGGCGCTTGATATTGGCGTGGTGGCGGATCACCACCAGCATGGATAAGAACATCGTGACATAGAGCAGGCTGTATCCCGCCTTATCGGAAAAGAACAATGCGAAGGTCGGTGCGATGATCATCGCGAATAGAGAAGAGAGCGAGGAGATGCGCGTCACCAAAAACACCGAAATCCACGCGATCGCCGTGACCAAACCCAGCGGCCAGTAGAGTGCCGCAAGCACCGCGAGTGTCGTTGCGACGCCTTTGCCACCCTTGAATTTCAGATAGACCGGGAACACGTGGCCAAGCACCACAAACGCCGCTGCGAGCGCTGCCACCTCGCGGTCCGCCATCAGTTTGGCGAGGATGACGACCAACACGCCTTTGCCCGCATCGAGCAGCAGCGTGAAGATACCGACCATTTTACCGCCGACGCGGTAGGCATTCGTCGCTCCGATATTACCCGAACCCTGCGCACGGATATCGCCATGGCCGGAGAATTGCAGGAGCACCCACCCAAACGGCACCGAGCCGATAAGGTAGGCAAAAAGCAATATCCCGTAATCATTTAAACAAAGCTGCGGCAGCATAATTCTGCTTATCGTTATCCCAAGGAGTTCGGGTATTGCTAACATACCGTCGGGGTTTTTGCACTAACGATTATCCCGAAAAACCGCCACTCCGAATTGACAAACGTACTTGCTCTTCCTATGCTCCGGCCGCTTGTTTTTTTGAGAACGGAGTGCTTATGCTGAAGTTCGGTGAATCTGCCCCTTTATTCATTTCGCAAACCACGCGTAACCCGAACTATGACTTCTCCACGATCGGTGGCGTATACCTCGTGCTCTGCTTCTTCGGCAGTACGAGCAATCCTTTTGCTGCGCGCGTCTTATCCCTGTTCCACAAACGGGAAGATCTCTTTAATGCCGTCGATGCGGGATTCTTCGGCATCTGTACCGACCCGCAAGACCGCTCGAAGGATCGTGTCAAGGATGTGGGCTTTGGCATCATCCACCTTTGGGATTTCGACAAGATAGTGACCAAAGGCTACGGCGCATGCACAGCAGACGGCGCCACCAAACCCTACACCGTCGTGCTGGACCCCGCGCTTCGCACCATCAAGAGCTTTGCCTTCGCCGATAGCGATACGCCCGAGGGACATGTGGAACAAGTCCTCGCTTTGGTGGAGTCTTTTCCAAAAACCAAAGATAGCACAAACGAAGAACCAAAGAGTATGGTGGCGCCCGTGCTTTCTGTACCGCGCGTATTCACCCCGGAGTTCTGCGATCACCTTATCGAATATTACAAGACGCATGAGCATGCCGATTCCGGCTTCATGCGCGATGTGGGCGGCAAGACCATAGGTGTCGTCGATTACACGATCAAAAAACGTGACGATTGCATGGTCGAGGATGCAGAACTACGTGCGGAGATCCGTGGATATTTGAGTTCACGCCTGCTACCCTCGATCCGTAAGGCCTTCTGTTACCGGGCGACCGCCATCGAACGCTATATGATCGGTTGCTATGAGGCTAAAAGCGGCGGGCATTTCCGCCCGCATCGCGACAACACCACGCGCGCAACGGCACACCGTCGCTTCGCGGTCACCATCAACCTGAATCCGGAGGAATATGAAGGTGGCAACCTGCGTTTCCCCGAGTTCGGCCCGCAGCAATACCGCGCTGAGAAAGGCGGTGCGGTGGTGTTCTCCTGCTCGCTCCTGCATGCGGCCTTGCCCGTCACGAAAGGTACGCGCTTTGCCTTCCTGCCCTTCCTGTATGATGCCGAGGCCGCAAAGATACGCGATGAAAACCAGAAGTATCTCGATACCTCTGCGTCATTATCTAGCGCTGCGCAGTAATGCCTAGAGTTTAGAATCCTGGTTCTGCAGCACGATACCGTAGCGCTTGTTCATCTGGCCGACCTGACCGATGATGCGCATACCGATACGCCCGATCTCTTCGAGCAGGTCTGCCATGTCATTGTATTGTTTTTTCGGATTCAGGAACTCGTGTTTTTCCAAGCTGCAGTAGGTGTCCGTATCGTCGATGAAGGCTTTGGCATAGATATAGAACTTCGCGATCTCCACCGTCAGATCCGGAGGAAGAAGCCCGAGCTTCTCGCAGTTGCGCTCATACACCGCAAAGTAATTTTGTTTCGCATCGAGCAGCACACGTCTGCCCTTCTTAGCTGCATCGCGCAATTCTTGCACATACTTACGCTGCTCGACCTTGGTGAGGAGCGCAACCACTTCGCCATAAAAGGCATTGGCCAGGCCCATCATCTCGTTATTACGCCGGCGCGCTTCAAGCCACATGTTGGCGACCCCGCCGGCAAGTGCACCCAGGATCGCACTCAGTAATACTGCAATATTGCTTTCCATACTAACCCTCTACCCGCAGCTTAGCGTTTTGTTTGCACATTGCAATGGCGACCACCTTAACGGAAGGGAAAGGATGCCTGCAATTGCTGTTTTACTTTCTCGATACCCGGTCGGGCGTATCCTGAGAGATGCGCTTCAGGATTCTGCACCAGACCCAGTGAATTCGCGGAGATCCGCTGGGGTGCCTGCTCTGCCAAGCCCTCAAAAACGCTGTAGTAATCATGGAATTTATAGAGGCCGAATTTATTCTTCAAGCCATCCAGCTCAATCCACTGATTCGGGATCCCGAGACTATCCGCCACCACCAGCCCATGGAGACTCGAAGAGAGTATGGAGTCACACTCCATGATCCGGCGCAGAACCCCGAGGGGCTCACGCTCGACATCGATAACGGTCGCACCCGGGACCTGTTCTTCTATCACACTGAGGAGCGGGCTTCGCTTATCCTCATGGTGCGGAATGATGCCCACGCGGTATTGCTTCGGGGGCGCGCAGTCCATGATCCGGTCTGCAAGAAGCCCGGGATCGCCGAGCGGCACCGCTTTATCGGGCGAAAAGAATTGTTGCGTTATATGTCCGCGGAGCGCTCGGATATCCAAGCTGCGGAAGGGCTTTGAGGTCACCCGCTCGTGCAGGGCACCCGAGCCCCAGATGACGAGCGGCGAGAATCTCCGCATAAGCATTTTATATTTTTTGCGCTGACAGATGATACGCGTGTTTTTGTCATAGAAAATAAATTGCAGCAGACTTCCGATGCTGGCGACATCCGCTCTGTCTAACGACGCATATTCCGTCGGTGTGGAAAAAACCCGCTCGAACAACAGGGGGGCCAGCGCATCCCCAAAATTGATCCTATCGTTCCAGTAATAGAGCTTGAGCATTCCCTCAGGTTTCTGTTGTCAGGTTACCGAACCTATTACCCAGGGACTCTACTTCATAATGTTTTGGAATGACAAGCATCTTTATATGCAGGAGCGGCACAAGAAACGGGTTGCTTGCGCCGTGAACGACGCGAAAAGCATGGGCCTGCGCCGCCCTCTCTGCTCTCTGCTTCGCCGTCCAACCCCTTCTATCGTTTTGCCGAACGCGGTTCATCCGTTACGTCAATACCACTCTCTAAACGGCCTTGTGCTGTTTAGAATGGTGCTCGCGGTCGGAATCGAACCGACATGAGGTGTGAACCCCGAGGGATTTTAAGTCCCTTGCGTCTACCAGTTCCGCCACGCGAGCTTTCGTACTTCTGGTAATGTCCCTGTTTGATACCACTTGGGTGTGCAAAATCAACAACGATAAGCATTTATTTGCCCCAAAATGAAGGTTTTAGGGCGGTTTTTGGCACTTAATCTTTTATTAACCGTTATCGTGTACTCTTAAAGCGTGTACCTGTAATTACAACGCGAGTCAACGATGGCATATTCGCAGGAAAATTGCATACTGCCCCGAGAGGTGCCCCGCTTAAAAACGGGAGACGCCCGCGCGACGCTGAAACGCGTGATGGGCAAACGCGTGATTTTACATACGCGCGGTGCGGATATCGCCACCACCCGTATCCTGACACTCGAGGAAGCCGCTGCCCAAGGCATCAAAGAAAAAAGCATCCTGGAACAGTACCGTGCCGGCGAACATTCCGGCTTCATCTCGTATGTGACCTGGAAGATCAACCCGCTCTGGCTTGATCGCGGTCAGCAGGATTTCGGCAAATGGCTGCAGGATGTACCGATCCCGAGCCACCATATGCGCACCATCGCCGATGCGGTCCGCATGAACGCCATCGAGCGCATGGAATTCTTCATCGCCGGCTGTGTGAGCGATGAAGCGGTGACACAAACCGATCTTAAGAAATATATCGCAGGACAATCGCCTTCCTTCCAGCAACTCTTCGCTGCGATTACGGCGTCGTGCTGCGTGCAGGAAACGGCAGAAGGCGGCCCGGAGAAAGTATTGTTCTGGGATACGGTCATCAACAAAGCGAAAGCGGAGGGCGCGCCGGATGAAATCGCCGCTTCGCGCCCGCTGCTGCAACAAGACATTTCCCGCCTTGCCGGTGTCACCCCCGAATTTGTGCATCAACTGTTCAGGAAAGATCATGAGCTATATACGCCTCGCCAGGGTGATTAATATTTTGCCGCTCGACGACGAATTGCTCGAGGCGATATATCAATCCTATCTCTCGACGTACCGTCTGAAACTGACGATGGAACAGATTTTTACGCCCGGGAAAACCACCGGCACCATGGTCGATGAGCTGATCCGCTCGCGCGGCATGGCGGCCGACGGCAGCCTGGTTTCCTGGAGCGACGTGAGCCGTGCGCTCACTGAGTCTCCACCAAGACTGCTCGAGGTCGAGCCGCTTACCTACCGTCTGCTCGGAACCTTGATCGACAAGGCGATGGGCCGTGAGGTGGCAGAGGGCGAAGAACCGAGTATCTCGCGCCAGCGTGTCTCTGCATGGGTGACTCAAGGTGTCAGACCCGATGAGCGCATGCGCGCCGTGCTGTGGGACATCTTCAACGTGTTGCCGGAAGAACAGGCCGTGTACGACCAGGCACGCCCAGGCCCTTCGCAATACCGTTCGCAGGCCAAATCAACCGACTTTCCGAACCGCTAATCCTAAAACGGCTTCAAGACCACCAGAAGTACGATGCCGATCATCAGCACCGTCGGCACTTCGTTGAGGATGCGGTAGAAGCGCTCGGAGTGCGTATTCATGTCCTTCGCGAAATAACGCCTGCTCCTTGCCATGATGCCATGGGAGGCGAACATCGCCACCAGCAGCGTGAGTTTTGCATGGAACCAGCCGAACTGCATCGCTCCCGTCGCGATGATGAGTAATATGCCGGTAATCAGTGAAAGAACCATCGCAGGGTTGATGATGATGCGCAGCAACCGGCGCTCCATCACCTTGAAGGTCTCCGACATCTCCGAGCCTTTCTTGGTGCGGGTGTGGTACACGAACAGGCGCGGCAGATAGAACATGCCTGCCATCCACGCGATGACACAGATGAGATGGAGCGCTTTCAAAAGCAGATAGTGGTGTGCCAGAATCTCTTTCATAGATACCTTCTTTTTCGTGAGGGTACTCTATCCTGACTTCGCGGCTTATGCCATCGCTTTATCGCGCGCGCATCGCACAGGCAGAAGCGGCGGCAGGGCAGGGCTTACCCCCGCAAGCATTCGCACACGTAGCGCGGCAGTCCTTTACACTTTGTACCAGGTGGGCAAGCGCGCCGATGAACGCTTTATCCGCGCCCAAGGCGGGTACGCGGAAGTAGTGTGCTGCCCCGTTCGCCTCGGCAAGCTCACGGTATTCGATATCGAGCTCGACCAGGGTTTCGCTGTGTTCGGAAACAAATGCGATCGGCACCACGACGATCGGCCGCTTTTCTTCGGCGGCACGGATGATCTCGGTGTCCGTCGCAGGTCCGATCCATTCCAGACGACCCACTTTGCTTTGATACGTCACGCGGTGATCAAGCCCCTTGATCGAAAGCGCGTCTACAACGGACTGCACGGTTTGTTCGACCTGCCACTGGTACGGATCGCCGGCTTCGATTACCTTTTTCGGCAGGCCATGCGCCGAAAACAGGATGCGCGGGTTGCCGTAGCGCCGCGCCTTTTGGTACACCGTGCGGATCGTTTCCGCATGGGCGTGCACGAAGGCCTTATCCGCATAATAACAACAGAGGCGCGTGGTCGGCACGGCAAGAGCGAGCTCGGCTGCAGCCTTATCCCATGCATCAAACGACGAACCCGTCGTGGTGGTCGAGAACTGGGGATAGAGCGGCAAAAGAACCACCCTGTCCGGTTGGTAGGCCTTCACCGCCTCGGCCGCTTCTTTCACAAACGGGTGCCAATAACGCATGCCGATGAACACCTCGAAACCGGCGCCCAATTTCTTCTGAAGCGCGGAGGCCTGTTTCTCGGTCAGCGGAAGAATGGGAGAGCCTCCACCCAGATGCGCATAGATGGCTTGCGCCTTTTTATCGCGCCCGCTTGAAATCAGTTTTGCGAGCATATACCGTAAGGGATTGGGTAGCGTAATGATCGCGGGGTCGTTGAATAAATTGAATAAAAAAGGCCTTACGCTTGAAGGCGAGTCGGGACCACCGAGATTGAAAAGCACGACTGCGGTTTTACCTGAAGCCTTTACCGCTCGCATCGTTGGCGGTGGTGTTTTCTTCTGCTTCCTAGCCACGGATCGCCTTGATCATCGCTTCGACGTTCTCGATCGGCGTAGCGGGTAAAATGCCATGCCCCAGATTGAACACATGGGGGCCTTTCTTGAAATCCGTGAGTACTTTCACTGTTTCTTTGGCCACCGTTTTTTTATCGGTGAGCAAAATACACGGATCGAGATTGCCCTGCACCGGCAGGCGTGTCTGCAGCTTCTCCGCCGCCCATTGGCGTGGCACGGTGTAGTCGAGCCCGACCGCATCCGGTGCTACTTCTTTCACGAAATCCTTGTAGTATAATCCGGCACCGCGGGGGAAGCCGATGAACGGAACCTGCGGATAGATTTTTTTCACACGTTTCCTGATTTCCTTTGCGGGTTTTATCACCCATTCTTCAAAGGATTCTTCGGGTAAGACACCCGCCCATGAATCAAATAACTGCACCGCTTCGGCTCCAGCATCGATCTGCGCGATCAGATAGTCGCTTGTGACATCCACTAATAATTGCATCAGTTTCGAAAACAGTGCTTTATCCCCAAACATCATTTGTTTGGTATGCTCGTATTGCTTACTGGTTTTACCTTCGATCATATAGGTCGCGACCGTCCACGGGGCACCTGCAAATCCAATAAGCGCCGTATGCTTTGGTAAGCGGGATTTGGTCAGTTCGAGTGCTTCATACACCGGATTCAGATGCGCATGGAATCTCTTCGCTGACAGTGATTCGATGGCTTTCCTGGTGCGTACCGGATCTAGCACGGGACCTGTTTTTTCCAGATACTCCAGTTTCATCCCCAGCGCATGCGGTATCACCAGAATATCGGAGAATATAATCGCGGCATCGAAACCAAAGCGATCAATCGGCTGGAGTGTGACTTCGGATGCCAATTTCGGATTGTAACACAGATCGAGAAACTCACCTGCTTTTGCACGTACCTTACGGTATTCCGGCAAATATCTCCCGGCCTGACGCATCATCCATACCGGCGGTGTTTTCACTTTCTCACCTGCCAGCACTTTTAAAAACGGTTTATTCGAAGCTGTTTTCATGTGCCTTTTTCTTTCGTCAGGCAATCAACCATAAAACAGTGAGAGCGGCTACTACTAAATCAAATAAAAATAATTAATCTTTAAGACTAAGAGAGATTATATTTGTAGATAGTCATTCCGAAAACGGTAATTCTTTTATCTTTCACAGTATGTCTGTAGGAAAAAGCCTGTGTATATTTTCTTGGGATGATTTGTAATAGAAATCCATATCATTGAAAAGCCGATACTAAATCCTGCAGGAAAATCCTACACAAGCCTGTGGACAACTATCTTATCCACCGCTTTCACAGGTAGGGGAAAAAAGCGTGCACTTGGGGAAAAGGTATGTGACAAGTTTCGTAAACTATGGAATAACTATAACGCTGTGGAAAACCAATGCTTTTATCCACAGTATTTAAATAAAGATACACAGCGAATCCACAACAACCTGTGTATAAAAAACCGCATAAACGACATGGAAAAGAAGCAATTTCACGTACATCTGGTATCAGACTCAACAGGTGAGACCGTGAGCAGCACCGCACGTTCGGTCTTTGCCCTTTTCGAAGACACGGAGCCGCAAGAACACCTCTGGTCACTTGTCCGTACCAAAGGACAGATGGAACGCGTGGTCGAAGAGATCCGCGATAATCCCGGTATCGTACTCTATACTGTTGTAGAGGAAAAACTGCAGCAGATACTAAAAGACAGTTGCCGCGAGATGGGTATTCCCTGCGTTTCCGTTTTGACGCATGTGATCCAAGAGGTCGCTTCGTACCTTGGCATCAAGGAAAAAGCGAAAGCCGGCAAGCAGCACCAACTCACCGAAGAATATTTCTCGCGCGTGGAAGCGATCAACTTCGCGCTCGAACATGATGATGGCATGAATACGGAAAATCTGGAACAAGCGGATATCGTGCTTGTCGGCCCGTCGCGCACGTCGAAAACGCCGACCTGCGTCTATCTCTCCTATCGCGGCTATTATGTCGCGAACGTGCCGCTGGTGAAAGACTGCCCGCTTCCGGACAACCTGTTCACGCTCAAAAAACCACTGGTGGTTGGGCTTATCATCAGCCCTGAACGTCTGGTGCTGATCCGCAAATCGCGTCTCGTCTCACTCAATGAAACACGCGAGACGGATTATGTGGATATGGCAGTGATCAAAGACGAGGTCGCCGATGCGCGTAAGATGTATGCCAAATACGAATGGCCGGTGATCGATGTCACGCGCCGCTCAATCGAGGAGACGGTCGCGAACATTATCAATCTATACAATGAACGTAAGGGGAAAAAAGAGGGCGTATGAAAAAAGCCGCCGTCATCGGCTCCCCCATCAGCCACTCGCTCTCGCCGCGCATCCATGGATTCTGGCTCGAGCAATACGGCATCGAAGGCAGCTATGATGCCGTTGAAGTGAAACCAGAGCACCTGCAATCCTTCCTGCGCGCGCTCCCCGAGCAAGGATATGCCGGTGTCAACATCACCTTGCCGCATAAAGAAGAGGCAATGCGGTACGTCGATGAAATCGAGCCGCTCTCGCGGCTACTCGGAGCGGTAAATACCGTCGTCGTGAAAGATGGCAAGCTGCTTGCCAGCAATACGGACCTGGGCGGCTTCTTCGAAAACATACACCAGCATGCACCGCTATTTCCCATGCATGGGGGTAAGGCAGTGGTGATCGGTGCCGGCGGCGCGGCGCGTGCGATCGTGATGGGTCTCCTCATATACGGTGTGCCGCAAGTGGTGATCGTGAACCGCACGGAAGAGCGCGCAGGCGCCATCAAACAAAGTATCGCCGCTGCGGCAAGCGACGGGCGTTTATCCCGCATCGATTGGGAGAAGCTCGCCGAAAAAATCGTGATCAAGCCGTGGGCAGAGCGTGAATCGGTGCTCGTCGATGCGAACCTGCTCGTCAACACCACGTCGCTTGGTATGAAAAACCAGCCGCCACTTGAGTTATCGCTCAAGAATCTCCCGATCACCGCGATGGTGACAGACATCGTCTACAACCCGCTCGAGACCGAATTATTAAAGGCCGCGCGTACGCGCGGGAATACCGTTGTGGATGGGCTCGGGATGTTATTGCACCAGGCCGTGCCTGGCTTCGAGGCATGGTTTGGTGTCAAGCCCGAGGTGACCGAGAAACTCCGCATCCACGTGCTGAACGGCTATATATGATCACGATCGGGCTCACAGGGAATATCGGTACGGGCAAAAGCTTCACCGCGGCGATATTCGCCGAACTGGGGATCCCGGTGTTCAATGCCGATGATGCGGTGCATGCGCTCCTCAAAAAAGGCGGCGCCGGCGTGAAGCCGGTCGCAAAACTATTTCCAGACGTGGTGAAAGAAGGTGCGGTAGACCGAAAAGCTTTAGGCGCCATCGTGTTCAAAAACCCCACGAAGCGCAAGGCGCTCGAAACCATCCTGCACCCACTGGTGCGTAAGGCAGAGGAAAAAGCGATCCGCGCTGCGCGGCTTAAAGGTAAACATATGATCGTGCTCGATATCCCGCTGCTATTCGAGGCGGGTGGTTGGCGCAGGGTCGATGTCATTGTCGTGGTGAAGTCCTCCCCTTTCATCCAGAAGCGCCGTGTGCTCGCGCGAAAAGGTATGACCTTGAAACGCTTCCATGAGGTGCTCGAGACCCAATGGCCGAGCTATAAAAAAGAAAAGGGTGCGGACTTCGTGATCGACACGGGCGCGAGCAAGCGCGTGATCAAGGCGCAGATAAAAAAACTTATCGCTCATATGAAAGCGAAATATGTTTAAAGACGGCATCACACTCAAAGAGCGTATCCCAGCGGAAGTGGTGACGATCGACATGGGCGATCAAACTCTGGAATGCTCTATGTTTCTGACCCAACAACTGCGTCCGGCAAAAGGTAAGCCGGAAAAGGTTGTGGGACATGAGATGGGCTACGTATGGTTACTACATGCACATAGAGGTGATGAGAACACGATACCGGTGGCAGACGATGTCTATCTTATCCGAGCACTTGGATCGCGGCTTATCACCGCGCAGCGTGTTTTCAGATACTTAAGCGATGCGGCGACAGATATCGTTATCAATACCGATAGGGCACTCGATTACGGTGCGATCGACCTGGATGTGCATGTTGATACGTCCGTGCACATGGCGATGCTGGAGCGGTGCATGCCGAAGGTGAAGAATTCAACCTACAGTGCGGCAAGCCAGCAGATGCTCAAATGGAAACCCATTGATCCGCGTGAGCACCAGCGTTACGTCTCTTCAGTGTTCCCAGATGCACAGAATCGTGCAAAAGTCATATTAAAAGGCGTGGTGCGCAGTCTAGATAAGGCAGAAAATCTCTGCGCAGAATCCATCCATGGGGATTTGAAGGATTGTATGTGGCGTATCCTGCAGGGACGGGGCAACAAGCACGCGATACCAGAACATGCGCCCCATGACCCAGAAGGGCCGGAAGATGCTGAGAAGTATCTCGTTATGCACCGGAAGGGACTGAAGATCATCTTAAGGGATCTGGATAAACATCCACTGATCAGTGCACTCGCCGCACTCAAGGCGCGAACGAGCGAGATCATAGAAAGCTTTGAAAAAATCGACGAGTTGGATCAGGATGTGCGCGCACAAATGCGTAGGCACCGACGCGCACTAGATACAGACGGCATGGCCTCGCATCTTGCAGGTGTACAACAGAAGCGGAGCCAAGGACTGAAGCGTGAAGCATATGATTTGATCGTCTCTCTTACCACAGATGCGGTAAATCTTGAAGGGACGCTTGCCAGAGCGTATGAACTGCCTTACGTTCCTTTTACACCACCGGATACGGAGCGCATGGATTATGGCGTTCGTAGAGCAGAGCACGGCGGGAAACTCGTGGTGGATTATCTGAAAGAGATATCTGCAGGATGTCTCTCTGCAGCGATGGTGCTATACGATCAATTGGGGCCTGATTTGCCCCCCACAACCCCGCTTGGAGGCGGACGATGAGAGAAATAGCCCTCGATACCGAAACCACAGGATTAGACCCGCGCTCCGGCCACAAGATGATCGAGATCGGCTGCGTGGAGATGCACGGAAAAATCAAGACCGGGAAATTCTTCCATTGCTATTTGAATCCGGGCCGCGAGGTGCCGCTCGAGGCAACCGCCGTGCATGGCATCAAGACCGAGGATCTGTTGGATAAACCGACCTTCCTCGAGAAGGCGGATGAATTCCTCGCCTTCATCGGCGACGCACCGCTCGTGATCCATAATGCGGCGTTCGATATGAAATTCATCAACCACGAACTGAAAAGCATCGGTAAAGCCGAACTGCCGATGCATACGGTGGTGGATACGTTACTCATCGCCCGCGGCAAGTTCCCCGGCGCACCGGCAAGCCTGGACGCCCTCTGCAAGCGCTTCAATATCGATCTGTCGTCGCGCACCAAACACGGCGCCCTCCTCGATGCGGGACTCCTTGCCGATATCTATCTGGAGCTGATGGGCGGAAGCCAGCAGGGCCTGAATCTCGCACCCGAAAATAAATCGACCGCGGATGCGGTAAACCAAGCGATGGCTGCGGTACTGGCACCCCGGACATACACCGTACCCGAAGACGAGCGTGCGACACACGAAGCGTTCCTGAAGCGCGTTAAAAACCCGCTCTGGACGGCGTAGAATCCTCGTGATTTAAGCTTGCGGTGGTTGCTGCGCGCGCTTGCGTTGCAGATAGAGTGCACCGAAATCGATCGGCTCCAGCATGAGCGGCGGGAAGCCGCCATCACGCGTTGCGCCCGCGATCACCTGACGTGCGAACGGGAAGAGCAGGTTCGGGCAATATACCAAGAGCGTTGCTTCCAGATCCTTCTGCGGGATATTCATCAGTGCGAACACGCCCGCATAGGTGAGATCAACGAGGAATGCGGTGCCTTCCGGCTGGCTCGCCTTGGCGACCAGTTTGATCACGATCTCGAAGGTCGGATGGCCTTGTTGCGACTGGATCGGCTGTGCACGCAGATCCACGTTAATGTCCATTTTCGGTGAATTGCGCGAAGCGATGGTGCGCGGTGCATTCGGATTCTCGAAGGAAAGGTCCTTTACGTATTGTGCCAGGATGGAAACGCGGGGCAGGGCGGCGGCTTGCGGATCGCGCGGCGGGGTGGCGACGAACTTCGGTTGCGGAACCGGGGCGACCTTCGGTGCGGAAGGCTTTGAAGAGACCTTGGAAGGGGCTTTGGGAGCGGACTTCGCAGCAGGTTTCTTGTTACCTGACGAGGAGGATTTCGAGGATTTAGTGGGCTTTTTCTTCACCATGGTTGTATCCGGCTTTTGCTAAATTCATGTATGCCAGTAGCATAGCGTGCCGAAATCCAGATGCAACCGCCTCTTTTCCCTTTGCCTTTTTGGCGGACTTTCGCTATAAGGGGCACGCATATCCGGCTCCCAAGGAGCCATCTTTAGGAGATATGCCATGTCGAAATCATCCAAGTCTTCCTCGAAATCCACCACGCCGAAATTCGCGCGCGCACTCACGTTCGATGACGTACTGTTGAAGCCGGCATATTCCGAAGTGCTCCCCGCGAGCGTGAAAACCGAGACCTACATCACCGATACGATCAAACTCGGCGTGCCGCTCATCTCAGCCGCGATGGATACCAAAAATATGACACCGGAGCAACAGGCGGCGGAAGTACGGAAAGTCAAGAAATTCGAAAGCGGCATGGTCGTAGACCCGATCACCATCCGCCCGAACGCGACGCTTGCAGAAGTGACGCGCCTGACGCGCGAACACAACATCTCCGGCATTCCCGTGACGGAAGCAAGCGGCAAGCTCGTTGGCATCATCACCAACCGCGACGTGCGCTTTGCCTCCGACCCGAAACAGACGGTGCGTGAACTGATGACGAAAGACAAACTCGTCACCGTGAAAGAGAATGTCAGCCGCGAAGAAGCCAAGAAACTGCTCCATCACCACCGTATCGAGAAACTGCTGGTGGTGGACAATAAAGGCCGCTGCATCGGCCTCATCACCGTGAAGGACATCGAGAAATCGATCGCCTTCCCGCAGGCGGTGAAAGACGATAAAGGCAGGCTCCGCACGGCGGCGGCGGTGGGTACCGGTAAAGATGGTTTGAAGCGTGCAGAAGCGTTGATCGATGCCGAAGTGGATATCGTGGTGGTGGATACGGCGCATGGCCATTCCAAGGGCGTGCTGGATGCAGTACGTGCGATCAAGCGTGCGTATCCGCATGTGCCGGTGATCGGCGGCAATATCGCAACGGCGGATGGCGCGAAAGCGCTGATCGATGCAGGCGCAGACGCGGTGAAGGTGGGCATCGGCCCGGGTTCGATCTGCACCACGCGTATCGTGGCGGGTGTCGGCGTGCCGCAACTCTCCGCGATCATGGACGTGGCCACCGTGTGCCAGAAGAACAAAGTCAAACTGATCGCCGACGGTGGTATCAAATTCTCCGGCGACCTCGCAAAAGCGATCGCGGCCGGTGCAGACTGTGTGATGCTCGGCTCCCTCTTTGCCGGTACGAAAGAAAGTCCGGGCGAAGTGATCCTGTATCAGGGCCGTTCGTACAAATCCTACCGCGGCATGGGCTCGGTGGGCGCGATGGCGCGCGGCTCGGCGGATCGTTATTTCCAACAGGAAATCAAAGACAACCTGAAACTCGTACCGGAAGGTGTCGAAGGCCGCGTGCCGTACAAAGGCTCGGTTTCGGGTGTGATCCACCAGCTGGTAGGCGGGCTTCGTGCTTCGATGGGGTATACCGGAAATGCGACACTTCCAGAAATGCAGCACGGTTGTGAATTCGTGCGCATCACTTCGGCGGGTCTCAGGGAATCACACGCACATGACGTGACGATCACGAACGAAGCACCGAATTACCGAGTGCAGAGCTAGGTTTTTAAGGCTTAAATCTATTTGACAAGGCCCATAGGTGCTGGTAGGAAAGCCTTGTCAGGCCGGTTTCGCCTGAATCTTAAGACCTCGTTCAAGCAGGTTCTGATTTCCCTCCCTCGTTCGTAGTACGATCTGAATACACACACGCGGGGCAAGGTTTCACAAACGCTTGTACGGCAAGTCACAAATACCCGCCTTTCTTTCTCGAAAGCACCTAAGCGGGCCCATTCCCAACCCTTATCTAAAGGCTTTAGTTTTTTATATGTCATTCAAAAAAGAAAATGATTTCGCAAACGAGGCGCAGCCCTCAGACAACGGTTCCGGCCATTCCGCGCAAGGCGGAGAGGGCAGGGAGCATCGTGAACCACGCGGCGAACGTGGCGATCATCGCCGCAGCAATGGTGGCGGTCGTGACCGTCGCCCGCGTCGTAACTTCTCCGGTGGTGGCCGTGATGGCTACCGTGGCGGACGTGACGGTGGGCGTGATAACGACAACCGTGGTAATTACAACAACGACGATCGTGGCAATTACGATCGCAATTATGCACAAAACGCGAGCGACATGCAGATGGATGCTGAAGAAGAAGCGGCGTATAACGCCGAAGCTTCAACGCCCCGTCCGGAAGGCGTGCTCAAAATCCGCGACCTGAAAACCAAGACGGCGGAAGAACTCCTCGCGCTCGCGGAAGAAGCGGGCATCGAGAATTCCGGCGGTATGCTGAAACAGGATCTGGTGTTCACCATCCTGCGCAAGATGTCGGAGCTGAACGGCCAGATCATCGGCGACGGCGTGCTCGAGGTGCTGCAAGACGGCTTCGGCTTCCTGCGCTCTTCCGAATCCAACTATATGGCCGGCCCGGATGACGTGTATGTCTCCCCGAGCCAGGTGCGTCGCTTCGGTCTTCGTAGCGGTGACACCATCGAAGGTGAAATCCGTGCGCCGAAAAAAGGCGAGCGTTATTTCGCACTCGTCCGCGTGACCACCGTGAACGGCATGACGCCGGAAAAAGCACGCCACCGCGTGAACTTCGATAACCTGACGCCGCTCTACCCGAACCAACGCCTGAAAATGGAAAACAAAGATGTGGCGAGCGGCAAAGACCATTCCGCGCGTATCATCGACCTCGTCGCGCCGATCGGTAAAGGTCAGCGTGCGCTGATCGTCGCACCGCCGCGTACGGGTAAGACCATGATCATGCAGAATATCGCGAAATCCATCACCGCGAACCATCCGGAAGTGGAACTCATCGTTCTCCTGATCGACGAACGTCCGGAAGAAGTGACCGACATGGCGCGTACGGTGAAAGGCGAAGTGGTCTCTTCCACTTTCGACGAACCGGCGACCCGCCACGTACAGCTTGCTGAAATGGTGATCTCCAAAGCGAAGCGTTTAGTAGAATGCGGCAAAGACGTGGTGATTCTGCTCGACTCCATCACGCGCCTCGCCCGTGCATACAACACTGTTGTTCCCTCTTCCGGTAAAGTACTGACCGGTGGTGTGGATGCGAACGCACTCCAGAAACCGAAACGCTTCTTCGGTGCGGCGCGTAACATCGAAAACGGTGGTTCACTCACCATCATCGCGACGGCGCTCATCGATACGGGCTCGCGCATGGACGAAGTGATCTTCGAAGAATTCAAAGGGACGGGTAACTCCGAACTGATCCTGGACCGCAAACTCGCGGATAAACGTACGTTCCCGGCGATCGACATCACGAAATCCGGCACGCGTAAGGAAGAACAGCTCTACGCGCCGGCAGAGATGCAGAAAGTGTGGGTGCTCCGCAAGATCATCTCTCCGATGGGCACCGTCGATGCGATGGAATTCCTGATCGAGAAACTCGGCCGCACGAAATCGAACGCCGAATTCTTCGAGAGCATGAATTCGTAACTATTACCGGCACACTGGGTACACCCGTCGTGCTTAGCTAAAAACTCGATAAAAAACCCGGCTGGTTAAACCAGCCGGGTTTTTGTTGTGTTTGGAGTATGGTTTAGAACATCGCCGTAGAAAGGGCGGTGCCGAAATCTGCATGGCCGCTATCCATACCGATGGTAGTAATCGTCCCTGCATCTGCCACAAGCGTGGTGTTATTCGGGAGCGAACCCACGGCTTTTATTACCTGACTCATATCGACGAACTTCATGTTGTTCTCTAAGTGGAAGGTCGCGATCGAATCTGCATCAAGCGTAATATCTTTTGCTGTCAGGTTGATATTGCCTTTCAGCAGGATGTCGATATCCGAGGCTTTATCACCTCTTAGATCGGCCCTGACCACGGTGTAGTCATCTCCGTTGATCTTGATGTGCGTAAAGCCCACCTGAGCGACCTTATTGCCCGCTGTATCCATCAGGTTGTTTTTGAAACCTTCGTTGCCAAGCTCACCCACAAAGGTAACCTGCGTTGCACCGCCGCGGATGGGGTCGCAGAAGGTAAGTTTATCGGTAGTGAGCGTGATGAGAGGATCGTTGCTGCCACGGAAATCGGTGATGACATCCAGCTTATCGAGCAAGCCTACATTTATGTTCTTCGCGTTGGTGAGATCTACCGTGCTACCATCAACCTTAGCAAAGTCGAAAATATCGCGGCCTGCGCCACCTGAGAGTAAATCTGCGCCAGCACCACCCACAATGTAATCGTTACCGCCACCACCGCTGAGCGTATCGCGGGCATTCGGGGAGTTGTAGGGGTCATCGCTGCCACCCATCAAGATGTCAGAGCCATCGCTGCCGACCAGTGAGTCGTTGCCTACGCCGCCATCGAGATAGTTACCCGAACCAGGCGCTTTAGAGGCTGCGATGATGGTGTCATTACCGGCATCACCGTAGAGAATATCAAAGTCTTTATCCGTGTTGTCGCCACCTAGGCCGTTAATGAGGTCGTTACCGTCACCACCATGGACGCTATCGGTGCCGAGACCGCCATTGATCGTATCGTTTCCTGTGCCGCCATCGAGTGAGTCGCGACCTTCGCCGCCGTCGATGAAGTCGTTGCCCGCATCGCCGGTGATCGTATCGAAATCCGCACCGCCGAAAAGGAAGATATCATCGCCGTCGCCGCCCTGGATGATGTCTTTACCTGCGCCGCCGGTGATATAATCCGCACCTTCGTCACCGTAAATGGTGTCATTGCCTGCACCGCCTGCTAAGCGGTCGGTTCCTTCGCCGCCTGCGATATTATCGTTACCATTGCCGCCATCGATATCGTCGTTACCGACGCCGCCGTTAAGGACGTCATCACCATCCTCGCCGTAGATCGTATCTTTACCCGAACCGCCGAAGATGGTGTCGTTACCCGCACCGCCATGGAGCTCGTCGCTGCCATAGCCACCATAAATGAGGTCATTGCCGTCGCCACCGAAGATGCTATCGTCACCATCGCCACCATTCAGCGTATCGTCGCCCCCTAGGCCGGTGATCAGATCGTCGCCCGTGCCGCCGGTGATGGAGTCGTTACCTTCCGTACCGGTCAATACATAGCCTACCCCCAGTTTTGCATCCGCAGGTACCGTGAGGGTGATGCCACTTGTAGCGGTGGTAGGGCTTAGTACGTTACCCGGAACGACCGGCGCTACCGTTAATAATGGATCCGATGTGAAGGCTCCCATTACGGTATCGGCTGCTATGGGCGCCGAAAATGCTACCGGACCCACGGTATCCATGGTTATAGATGCGACAATCGAATCGTTGGTAAATGTATTTTGCATGGTATTCTCCCCTATTTCCTGCCTAGAGGCTAACACATGGCTGCTTAATAAGTCGTTAATTTATTAATAATCGTCTAAAATTTGAAATAAATTACTAATATCAGCTGTTTCCTAACCTAGCGCATTATGCATGTGGCTTTTTATGCACGGCTGTGGACGATTTATCTTAACCACATAAAAAAGAAGGGTTTTAAATTTTGTAGCCTATCGGATTGATGATAGCATCATCCTATCCATATCTAAGATCATGGGGTGAGCAGTATGATCAACAATATTAAAATCCGCTACCGTATGACCGCTATGGTCATCCCCTTCCTTGTCCCTGTCTTCTACCTGCTCTACAGTGTCGTCGCTGCCATCAATGCGAATATCGCTTTCACCGATGCAGAACTGATCGGCAACCGCTTTGAACGCCCGCTGATGCAGATGCTGGTCGATGTCACGGAATACCGTGACCTTATCCAGCGCGAATCGCTCGGCGACCATGCCGCAACGACACAAAAAGCGGAACTACAAAAGACGATCGATACCAATATGCAAACGCTCGGGGCGCTTTATACCGAACTGACGCCTGATTTGAAACTCGATGCCGACAATCTCGCAAAACGTAACCGCTCGAACCTGGAATGGCAGAAAGTGGCGGCGGTATGGGAAGCCGAAAAAGCCTCGAAAGCCTCGGATGCCGATAGCCCGGCAAGCCAGATGATCGCCAATATCCGCGGCCTCATCGGCCATATGGGCGATACGTCGAACCTGATCCTGGATCCGGACCTCGATACCTACTACACGATGGATGCCACGCTCCTCGCACTCCCGCAGACGATCGGCCGTATCGCCGATATCGTGAATTACACCTATCCGAAATTGAGCGATACCAGCAAACTGGGCGCAAACGAGCGCCGCGAAATACTGATCTACAGCCGCGTGCTCAAGGAATTCGACCGCGACCGTACGGTCGCGAGTCTGGAGACCGCGCTCAATGAAGACCCGAACTTCTACGGCGTCAGCCCGACCTTCAAGGCGAAAGTGACACCGGCCAAAGAACGGTATGCGGCGGCGAACCAAAAGCTGATCGATGCCTTGGCAGCACTCGGCACGGAAGGGAGCTACTTGGGCTCCAAAGAATTCCTCGCCATCGCAGCAGAGGCGAAAAAAGCCTCAGAGGATATGTTCACCACCGCGATCGATGAAATGGATATCATGCTGAAAACGCGCAACGATAAATACTACAGCGACCAGTACCAGGTAGAGGCGGGTGCCGCGATCATCCTGCTGCTTGCTGCCGTATTCTGTATGGTTGTTACCCGCGGCATTACCCGCCCGCTGCACGGGCTCAAGTCGGTGATGGGCAACATCGCCGAAGGGAAACTCGAAACGCAAGTGCCGTCGCTCGATCAGAAAGACGAGATCGGCGAGATGGCGCAGGCCACCGAACATCTGCGTAAAACCTCGCTACAGGCGCGCGAACTCGAAGCCGCGCAGCGCAGGGAAGAAGCGAAGAAAGGCGAACGCCAACGCAAGATCGATGAACTGATCAAACAATTCGAAGCGCGTGCGATGGCGGCGACCAGTTCGGTTACGAATTCTTCGCGCCAACTGTGCTCGACCGCGCAATTCATGGCGCAGATCGTGACGGATGCGAATAAAAAATCGACCACGATCGAAAAATCCTCTGCGAGCACGTCGGGTAACGTCGAAAGCGTCGCGGCGGCAGCAGAAGAGCTATCGGTTTCCGTGCAGGAGATCTCCGAACAGATCGGCAATTCCAGCAAAATCGTCGAGGAGACCGTGAGTAAAATGGCGGTGGCCGATAAAGCATCCTCGGCGCTTGCAAACTCGGCACAATCGATCAATACCGTCGTGCAACTGATCGAAGAGATCGCAGGCCAGATCAATCTGCTTGCCCTCAACGCGACCATCGAATCGGCGCGCGCGGGTGAGGCTGGCAAAGGCTTCGCGGTGGTGGCAAGCGAAGTGAAGAACCTCGCACAACAAACGACCAAGGCAACCGAAGAAATTTCTGAGCAGATCGCAACGCTACAGAGCATTTCAGGCGATGTGGTGGGTGCGCTTAACACGATCCGCGATTCCATCAATTCCGTGAGCCAATTCAGCGGCGGCATCGCCTCCGCGGTGGAAGAGCAGACGGCCGTCACCCGCGAGATCTCGAATAATATGGCCGGTGCTTCGAAAAGCGTCACCGAGATCAACAAGGACATCCGTGCCGTGACACAGGCATCCGATGATGCACGCATGTCGACGGACGAAGTGCTGGAATCGGCGAATGCCATGGCCAAACAGGCAGAAGTGCTGAACGAAGAGATCCGTGCCTTCTTGCAGGGTATCAACGCCGCCTAACCTTTCAAACTAACACTTTCGCATTAACGTTTTGTTAACGCACTATCTTTAGTATGAAAATAAGAGGAGCAGTGTGTGGCAAAGAAAAGACGTGAAGACCATCTAGATACCGCAGATTTTTGGGGTCAGGTTCGACAACAATTTGATGGCGTGATCGCATTCAAGGCGGAAGAGGGCGACGCGATGATGTTGTTCTTCCCGGGCAATGAGCTGCACCGATCCTCTAAAGACCATCGGAACATGGCGCTTCGGAAGCTCGAGACCATCAAGGGCAGGCGTCTGCGCACCGAAACCATCCAGAACGACGAAGAAGCCGACGACCAGCCGCTACGAACTCAGGAGATGGGCGATTTCGATATCGAAGATTTCACCCTCAACCCCGATCTGACGATCGAGCTGCAACTCGGTAACCGCGCAGGCAGTTTGAATATCATTTACGGCGTGCAAATCGGGAGTGAGCTGCCCGACAAGCAGGCGACCGCCACGCTGCTCGATTTTATGCACCGCAGGGGTATCGAAATAGAAGCGATCATCGCGAATCCGTTCGAGATCGAGACGATACGGGAAGTGATGCAGGAATATATGGAATTCCGCCGCAGCGGTGGTGTCGATTTCGAGATGCCGCAGCGTATTGATGTGGTGGAAGAAGAAGTTTCTGGCGGCGCAGCGCGACGCACACGCCGCAGAAAGCGTTCTGCAAAAGAAGAATCAGGTTACCCAGAGCTTGGACAGATCGCAGAGGATGTCGAATCCCGTGCGTTCATCGCGCATCTGCCAGAAGAATATGGAGGCACATCGCTTTTCCTGCCGGTCGGCAAACGCAGCGACGATCAGATCGACAAAGCGGCCTATGACATTCTGGGACACGCACTTGGGATGCGTATGTCACACCACCCCGGCACACCGAAAGGCTGGGACGATGCCGATGTTTTCCCGTGCCTCAATGAATACGACCCGCTGGTGGAAGGCTACCGCCAGTATCCCGTGACGGGCCCCGTGAAACAAGGGGTGAGTTCACTCATTGAACTCTACAATATCCGCCTTGCGGGCAAGGTAACGGATGATGACGGCTCGCTCCGTATGTCGCTACTGGAGCGCGAGGGCCGCATGGTGCGGTCATTGCGAAAACCACCCGCGACCGATGCCGGAGAGATACCTCCGGATGCAAAACCACCGGTCTCTTCTGCACAGCGCGTGCATACGAACGGGAAACATACGCTGAGTCACGCACCGGATCCGAACCGCCTTTCATTCAGCGAAGCGCTTAAGAACCCCGATCTCTATAAAAGAGATGAGATCGAAGATACCTACCTGCGTCGGGTGCGTAAGCGGGCTTTCATCGTGCGCCTGCCCCTCGAACAAGGCGGGCTTTCGGTGTTCTTCCCTGCAGATCTCGAAAGCGTTGCGCGCGATGTGCTTGCTTTCGCCTGGGGTTTACCGGATAGGGAAGGGCTGAAGAAAATCCACGAACATCCACCGCTCATGAGCGGTTTCATCCAGTTCCCGGTGCAGGCAACGAACAGAGAGATCGAACAACAGCTGGCAGACAGCCATCACTCCTTCAATCCGCTCGGCCCTACGGAGACGATCCGCCGCAAAATGCAGTCACGCCACGATATCGAACAGGCGATGATTCTGTCGCTCGGGACACACTATGACATACGGTTGCTGGCGGATGGTGCAGAGGTGCCGATCAACGAGCTGAAAAGGGTTGAGCGTGAGACGCCCGTAATCCAGGGACCGGATCCGCGCCGCAGGTAGTGTGGCGTTGCTGCACATCTTACCGGCCGCCACCCCACCCACACATAAAAATCATTTCACAAGCCCGTGGAAGGGTCTATAACTTCCCTAGAACATTTGTAATGGAGAAAATCCCATGCCTTCACGTAATAAAATCGCTCTTGTCGGTGCCGGCCAAATCGGCGGAACGCTCGCGTTGCTCGCGGGTTTAAAAGAACTCGGGGATATCGTCCTCTTCGACGTGATGGAAGGAACACCCCAAGGTAAAGCGCTCGACCTCGCGCAAACCGCTCCGGTCGAAGGCTATGACGCGAAACTCAAAGGTACGAACGATTATAAGGATATCGAAGGCGCGGATGTCGTGATCGTGACCGCCGGCGTGCCACGCAAACCCGGCATGAGCCGCGATGATCTCCTCAATATCAACACCGGCATCGTGAAAACGGTGGGTGAGGGCCTGAAAAAATACGCACCGAATGCGTTCGTGATCGTGATCACGAACCCTCTCGATGCGATGGTTGCGGTGATGCAGAAAGTCACCGGTTTCAAACCGAACAAAGTGGTGGGTATGGCGGGCGTACTCGACTCTTCCCGCTTCCGTTGTTTCCTCGCGGAAGAATTCAACGTATCCGTCGAAGACGTGACCGCGTTCGTCCTCGGTGGCCATGGCGATACGATGGTGCCGCTCATCCGGTATTCCACCGTTGCGGGCATCCCGCTCCCGGATCTGGTGAAGATGGGTTGGACCACCCAGGAAACACTCGACAAGATCGTGCAGCGTACGCGGGATGGCGGCGCCGAAGTAGTGGCGCTGCTGAAAACCGGCTCGGCGTTCTATGCGCCGGCGGCCTCTGCGATCCAGATGGCGGAATCATACCTGCGCGATAAGCGCCGCGTACTTCCGGTTGCCGCACATCTCACGGGTCAATATGGCGTGAAAGACCTTTACGTCGGCGTGCCGTGCGTGATCGGTAAAAACGGTGTCGAGAAAGTGATCGAGATCGATCTTTCCAAAGACGAAAAAGCGATGTTTGATAAATCGGTGGATGCCGTAAAAGGCCTGATGGCAGCGATCAAACTCTAAGCACAAAACCATGCACAAACAAAAACACCCACCGCAGCGGCGGTGGGTGTTTTGTGTTGTTACGGACGTTTGCAGGCATGTAACAGATGGTAGCACGTGTGTAACAAAGACACGGGCATCGATCTGTCAGTGACCCCTGCATTCATCCTGGTGTTGGTTACTTGCTCTTGGTGTTCGTGGTGGGAGTGGTGGGCAGGTCCGCGATCGGCGGGGCCTCCACTTTCACCTTCGGAACGAGCGCATTCCAGACTGCCGGTCCGACCTCGACACCTTTCCAGATGGCGAGGCTGAGGATTACCAGCAGCCCGATCAGCGTGCACGTCCCTTTGAACACGTCGAGGACTTTCTGGGTCATGTGTAGCCCTCACGGTTAGGGGAGTGATTCCGTTCACTGTGTGGGCTGTCCTAGGACGGGTATACACGAAAGTCTTTTGGTCTCCGCTGAAACCTTAGACTGTAAACTGGCAAATACTCTAACTCTGCATAGCTATGTTGACCCTTACACTATAGCGTAGGAATGTTACAAACGCGTGAAGCTTTTGCCGCATGCGCAATTTATAATATATTGTAATATAAGAGAAAATACGCGACCTGCGGTGCTTTTTATGCTAACTGCGGCCCGGATGACTGATGATGCCCTCGCTCATCAACTCGCGCGACTGCAGGGCTTTTTCGAGGTCCCGGATCAGGGCCGGGTCCACAAGCCCGGTGCGCTCCAGCGTGCGTACGAGTAGCGATACGGCGGCAGGGTAGGCGGTCTCGGGTGTCTTCGCCCCAAGCCCGGCCTTTGCGTGCGGTTGCAATAGCTGACCCAGCGGATACGGTTCGAAAGCAGGCGCGGGAAGGATGCCGGTCAGCACCGTCGCAGGACGTTCGATCCTATCCGACCAGGCGATCTTCCCGGTGCGGCCATCGACGATGCTCTGGCTGAAGAGGTCCTGCAGTTCACGCAGCACTACGGCCTGAGGGCGGTCACCGAACGGATAACCGAGCTCGTCACCCACACTTTCGATCGATTCGTTACGCTTGAAATACTCCAGTGGCGGCTTGATGCGGTATTTACCCTCCCCGACCGGTACCAAATAACACATATCGAGCGTGCGCGCGGTCATGAAGAGCGATTCTTCGCTGTCGACGCTTTTGAACAACCCGCGTTCCGCGGGCTTTAAACGGTGGATATCCTCCTCGTATCCTTCTTTGGCGAGTTTACGGCCATACGCCATACCGAGTGCCATCAGGAAGGCAGTGAGTGTCGCATGTTCTTTCGGCGGGAAGGGGTTGCGGCGGAGTTCGCCGGTCTCGAGGGTGGCGCGGATCATATTGCCGGTGCCGCGCGCGATCGAGCAGTTGATCTCTTCGGTTGAAACGAGCTGGTAGGGCTGGGACAACACCGCCATCGCATGTGCGACCATGAACAGCATGCCTTCGAATACACCGTTCGTGAGGTAGTTCGGCGCACGTGCCGAAAAGAGTTTCTCGCCCGTATGTGCATCGATCGCGCTTGCGTGTTTGTGGGTGTTGCGGAAGAAAAAGAATTCGTGGTGATCCCTGAAGACATGTGCGGGCTGGAAGTCATCGTTCCAGACGCCGAGATCCATCCCGTGCTCTTTCACCAGATCCACGAGGGTCATGATCAACATCTGGCGGTGTTTCAGCCACGTTTCCCAGTTCGTGTGCAGGGTTTGCGTTTCCATGACACCGATGGAATCAAAGATCGAGAGCGCAGGAATGGTGGAGCCGAATTTGCGGTGGATGAGCAGACCCACCGGGCGGAAGAAATGCAGATCAAGCGCGAGCAATTCCGTCGGGCTGAAATCCTGCATCTCGTTTAGTTCATGCTGGTACTGGCCTTTGACCGCTTCATCGGCGGCCATTCTCAAGATTGTGGATATCTGCTGCACCCAGAATACGGTGGATTTCCTCGTGGAGTGCGCCGTCCAGATGGGCGGTGACCGGCGGCGGCGTGATGTGCCCCGGGAAGGGATGCTGATAGATATTTCCGTAACCTCTTTTCGACATCCTTCCATTCTAGGAAGAAAAGCTTAAAAAACACTTAATGCAGGGCGGTTTAGCAGCTATACTCCCTCCCTATGGATATCCAACAGCTTTTATGGAACGAAGAATATGGCTGGCGGCCCGTGGAAGCGGGCGAACCGGTCGACTTCGTCGAAAAGCCGATCGATGCGCAGCTGGTGCTCTATTTCGGTGCGGCGAGCGTCTTCGAAAAAGTCCCGGTCTATGAGGAATTGAAACGCCGCTACCCCTATGCCCACATCGTGGGGGCATCGAGTGCGCTACAGGTCTCTGGCCATTATCCGCTGACAGGCGCTATCACGGCGACGGCTATCCGCTTCCGCGATGCGGAAGTGCGTGTGGCATCGACGGAGCTGAAGCGCCCTGAACAATCCTATGGTGCCGGTGTGCAGATCGGTGAATCGCTGATATCGCCGGACTTAAAAGCCGTGCTGCTCCTGTGCGACGGAACGGTGGCGGATGCGGGTGTGATCATTTCCGCGATGGTGGGCAAGATCGGCAAGAAGATCCCGATTTCGGGGATGGTCTCCTCGACGGGGCTCGGTGCGGTGCATACCTTTACCGGTGCCGATAGTGTGCCGGAACCCGGCAAGATCGCTGCGATCGGGTTCTATGGTAAGCACGTCGAACTCAATACCGCAGGTTTCCATAGCTGTGTACCCATGGGTGCACCGCACAAGATCACCCGTGCGAAAGGCCACATCGTCTATGAGATGGACGGTGTCGATGCGCTCAGCGTTTATCGCAAATACGTGAAAGAGGATACGGCGGAAGGCGACCGCATGCGCCTCTTGTTCCCCTTCATGATGTCGCGCGAAGATATGCCCGCGCACGGTGTGCTCCGTTCCGTCGTGATGGTGGATGAAGGGGCGAAGGCCCTGGTGCTCGGCGGGAACGCACCGGAAGGCCGTATCCTGCAGATGATGATGTCGCGCCCCGAACATATCGTGATAGACGGCGAAGCGGCGGCGCTTGCCAAGGCGCGCTTGATCAAAAGTACTGCAAAAGGCGATGTGCTGGCGCTGCTTGCGGGCGATGTCTCGCGTGCCGCCGCGATGGACCGTAATATCTATCAGGAGACCGGCTATGTTGCGGAACTGCTGGGCTCAAAACCCTCGCTCATCGGCGGCTATGGGAACGGCATGTTCATGCCGGTGATGCCCGGTGAGGAAAGCAAGTTGCACAACTACACGACCGCGATCGCGGTGCTGCAGGAAGTCTAACTTCGTGAAATACGCCTATGCGGCTTGCTGTTTGATCCAATCGAGCGCGATCGGATCCGGGTTCTTTCCCGCGCCTTGGAACAAGACATACCCGAAGGTCGAAAGATCGAGCTCTTCCTGCGGATGTCCGACCTCTTTCTCGAAGATCGGTTGTTTGATCGCGGGGATATCCATGATGTACCAGCGCACACCGCTTGCGGTTTTCAGAACCACCGTCCAGATGCCGTTGCCGATCGATTTCTTTTTGCTATAGACCATACCGTGCTCCTAGCGTTCGATTCTACGATCAAGGCGAGCTGAGCGCTCGGCCGAAACCAATTCACCGACCGCCGGGCGCGACGCGCCGACCAACAGCTCATCGAGTTGGCGGATGCTGCCCTTCAGGCTTTTTACAGTATCCGGTGAAGAAACGGCACGCACGGCATTCGTTGCATCCGCACCGAGACTATTTGCCTCACGTTTAGATTTCTCAGTTGCACCACTCGTGCGACCGATGAGGTCGCGCACTTCGCGGTCAAAGGCCTCTGTGACACCGAAACGCGCAGCATTATCCGTCGCCTGCGGGTTCGGTTGGCCCGTAAAGGTGGTATCGCGGAAAGTATCGAGTTGTTGGACAAGCGTGGTAAGCGTATTGCGGAAACCACGCAGGTCGTCCGTCAGTATCACATATCCTCCGTTTGCAAAATCCATCGTACCGTCCGGATTGGAAGGGGTGTATCTCGCATCGATCTCTGCCAGCGTAGTTGCCACGTCAAGGGCAGGTTTGTAGCGGAGTTTCGGTGTGGTTTCCTCTCCATAGCCTGGATGGACTGCACCGAGTGCAGCAAAGGCATTGTTTGCAACGACATCGCCACCACGCAGCTCATGCACGGCATAGGCCGGCTCTAGCGCATCGGCGACCTGGCGGTAAAAATCCACCGTGATCGTGCTGAATTTCGTATCGGTAGTTCCGGTCATAAAGTCCTCCTTGTCACACCTTTAAAATAGCCTAAAATCCTTAACAGACCGTTAAAGCAGCGCAGGCAAAGACGCGAAACACATGGGTTTCTTATAAAACACCAAATTGGTGTATTGACAAATATTCTAGGATTTCTGCGGTTCCCTGGCATTCATATACAGGAATAAACGGTAAAATTGCCGAAAAAGCACAGGCTTTTCGCGCCGTTTTTATTGCTGCCCCTGTAGAACGGGTCTATAAGCAGCCAAGATTTCACCACCAACGACAGAAGGTGTTCCCATGAACATACATGAATATCAAGCAAAGCAAGTACTCGCGAAATACAAAGTCCCGACCCCAAAGGGCTTCCCCGCATTCACGGTCGAAGAAGCCGAAAAAGCGGCAAAGGACCTCGGCGGCTCCGTCTGGGTGGTGAAGGCGCAAATCCATGCGGGCGGTCGCGGTAAAGCGGGCGGCGTGAAAGTCGTGAAATCCTTGGACGATGTGAAAAAAGAAGCAAAACGCCTGCTCGGCTCGACGCTCGTGACGCACCAGACCGGCCCGGAAGGTAAAGTGGTGAACCGCCTCTATATCGAAGAAGCATCCAACATCGCGAAAGAATATTATCTCGGTGCCCTCGTGGACCGTGCGAACTCGCGCGTGACGTTCATGGCGTCTTCCGAAGGGGGTGTGGAAATCGAAGAGGTGGCACACAAACATCCGGAAAAAATCATCACGGTGTCGGTCGATCCGGCAACGGGTATCCAGGGCTGCCACGCACGCAAACTGGCGTATGGCATCGGTCTGTCCGGCGATAAAGTGAAAGAATTCTCGAAATTCGTGTTTGCACTCTACAATGCATTCGTTGGTACGGATTCCTCGATGTTCGAGATCAACCCGCTTGTTGAGACCAAAGAAGGCAATTTCATCGCCCTCGATGCGAAGATCAATTTCGACGACAACGCACTCTTCCGCCATCCCGACCTGGAAGCACTGCGCGATGAGTCGGAAGAAGAGCCGCTCGAAGCACGTGCAGGCAAATCCGGCCTGTCCTACGTGAAGATGGACGGCACCATCGGCTGTATGGTGAATGGTGCGGGTCTTGCCATGGCAACCATGGACATCATCAAACTGTATGGCGCTGAACCGGCGAACTTCTTGGATGTCGGCGGTGGTGCGACGAAAGAGAAAGTCACCGAAGCGTTCAAGATCATCCTGTCCGATAAAAACGTGAAGGGCATCCTGGTCAACATCTTCGGCGGCATCATGCGCTGCGACATCATCGCAGAAGGTATCATCGCTGCGGCAAAAGAAGTCTCCATCAAAGTGCCGCTCGTGGTGCGCCTGGAGGGTACGAACGTGGAGAAGGGTAAAGAAATTCTCGCGAAATCCGGCCTTGCGATCACGTCTGCTGACAATCTTGCAGATGCTGCGGACAAAGCAGTGAAGGCGATCAAGAAAAAGGCGGCGTAAGGATGCGTTTTTGCGGCTTTTTCCTGTTGGCGGCTTTGCTGGTAGTGGGCGCGAGCCCGGTGCTGGCAGAAGGATGCACACCGCTTGCAGAAAGAATCGCAAGAACATCGATGCTCCAAGCAACGTCGGATGTGGACGAGGCGACGGGCAGGCGGGTGCAGCGTGATTTGGACATGAGCTACAGCCAATATTACGCGCAAAACTGTGAATACGGCGTACTGGAGAAAGCGTTCGAGGGTATAAAGGATAGGGCACCCCTCCGCGCGCTTACGAAGGCGGAAGTACAAAAGAAATAACGTGAAGTAAACAGGAGAGTGGTATGAAAAAGATTCTGATTTCCCTGATCGCGGTGACGGCGCTTGCTTCGGCTGCGCCTGTCGAAGCAGCAACCGCCAGCAAGAAAGCGGCGGCAAAACCCGCCGCGAGACAAGCGTCCGCCGTGTGTGAGGCGCTCGGGAAAAATATCGCGTATATGTCGAAAGAGCTCACCAATAAAAAAGCGGGCTACGATAAGGCGACCGTCACCAACCTGAAGCAGACGCTCGATACCGCCTATGTCTCCTATTATAAGAACGACTGCAAGGAAGAGCTGCTCACCAAGCAGCTGAAAGGCACGACGATCAAGCCGCGCAGCAAGGCCGAGGTATTCAAGAAGGTGTCAGAAGAAAACCAGGCGTTTATCAAGAAACAAGCGCAACATAAGAAATCGAATAAAAACTAATCAACCCTACTAACGACTGATACATAATCAAAAAGGAATCGCTATCATGGCTGTACTCGTCAACAAAAACACCAAAGTGATCTGTCAGGGCTTCACCGGCTCTCAAGGCACGTTCCACTCCGAACAGGCCGTGGCTTACGGCACGAAAATGGTGGGTGGTGTAACCCCAGGTAAGGGCGGCACGAAACATCTGAACCTGCCGGTATTCGACACCGTAGACGAAGCAGTGAAGAAAACGCAGGCCGATGCGAGCGTGATCTACGTTCCGCCGCCGTTCGCTGCCGACGCGATCATCGAAGCGATCGATGCGAAGGTGCCGCTCATCGTGTGCATCACCGAAGGTATCCCGGTGCTTGACATGGTGAAAGTGAAGAAAGCGCTTTCCGGCTCTAAAAGCCGCCTGATCGGGCCGAACTGCCCGGGCATCATCACACCGGGCGAATGCAAAATCGGCATCATGCCGGGCCATATCCACAAACGTGGCAACGTCGGCATCGTCTCGCGCTCTGGTACGCTGACGTATGAAGCGGTGAAACAAACGGCGGATGCGGGCCTTGGTCAATCCACCTGCATCGGTATCGGTGGCGATCCGGTGAACGGCACCAACTTCATCGACTGCCTCGACCTTTTCTTGAACGATCCGGAAACCCACTCGATCATCATGATCGGGGAGATCGGTGGTTCGGCGGAAGAAGAAGCGGCGGAGTTCCTCAAAAAATCGAAGATCAAAAAACCGACGGTGGGCTTCATCGCGGGCCGTACGGCCCCGCCGGGACGCCGCATGGGTCACGCCGGTGCGATCGTCGCCGGTGGCAAAGGTGGCGCAGAAGACAAAATCGAAGCGATGAAATCCGCGGGTATCCGCGTATCGGATTCGCCGTCTGCGCTCGGTACCACGCTTAAAGAATTACTGGCCGCTTAAGCTAACACTTCATTTTTATCACTTTCGAGAGTTTTTATGTCAGCATCGAACCTGAAGCAAACGACCTACGCCGCCTCCGGCAATAGCGTGTATATCGCGGAGCTGTATGAGCAATACCTGACCAATCCTGCGTCTGTCGATGCAAGCTGGCAGGAATTCTTCGGTGGTCTCGGTGATAATGCCGCGAACATCTCCAAAGATTTCATCGGGGCGGGCCGTCAGATCGTCGGCTACCGCGAAGAGATCGTCGAGAAGCGCCGCATCAAGGGTGGCCGACGTAAAGGTGACCAGCAGGCCGCAAAACAAGGTGAGGATGCAAGCTCGGCCTCGATCCGTGCGCACATGCTAATCCGTGCATTCCGCGTGCGTGGACACTTGCTTGCGAAACTCGATCCGCTAGGCCTGGAAGTGCGCGAGACACATCTCGAGCTCGATCCGAAGCATTATGGTTTCAGCGATGCGGATTGGGATAAGCCGATCTATATCGGGGGCTGGCTCGGCATGGAGAATGCAACCCTCCGCCAAATCGTGGATGCGCTGAAGGCTACCTACTGCGGCAACATCGGTGCGGAATTCATCCATGTGGTACCGCTCGAGCAAAAAGAATGGCTCGAGAACCAGATGGAATCGACCTTCGGTAAGCCGGTGCTTTCCAAGGACGATAAAAAGAAAATCTTGGACCAGATCGTGAAGGTCGAAGGCTTCGAGCAATTCTTGCATGTGAAATTTCCGGGCACAAAACGGTTCTCGATCGAAGGCGCGGAATCGCTGATCCCGGCGCTCGAGACGATGGTGGAAGTATCCGCTCGTCTCGGTGTGCAGGATGTGGTGGTCGGCATGCCGCACCGCGGCCGCCTGAACGTGCTCACCGCCTTCATGGGTAAACCGTACTACGCGATGCTCTCTGAATTCCAGGGTAACAAAGCGACCCCGGACGATATCGAATCCTCGGGCGACGTGAAATACCATCTGGGTACGTCTTCCGACCGCAATGTGAACGGCAAGGTCGTGCATATGTCGCTTACCGCGAACCCGTCGCACTTAGAGGCGGTGAACCCGGTCGTGATGGGTAAGGTGCGTGCGAAACAAGACCAGCTTGGCGATACCAACCGCGATAAAGTGATGGCCGTACTCCTGCACGGCGATGCGGCATTCGCAGGCCAGGGTGTGGTAGCGGAATCGCTCTCGCTCTCCGACCTTACGGCGTATGCAGTGGGCGGCGTGTTCCACATCATCGTGAACAACCAGATCGGCTTCACGACGAGCCCTAAAAACGCACGTCTTTCCCCGTATCCGAGCGATGTCGCGAAAACAGTGCAGGCGCCGATCTTCCACGTCAACGGTGACGATCCGGAAGCGGTGATCCATGCGACCCGTATCATTTCGGAATACCGTCATAAATTCAAAAAAGACGTGGTACTCGACATCTTCTGTTACCGCCGCCATGGCCATAACGAAGGCGACGAACCGATGTTCACGCAGCCGGTGATGTATAACACGATCGGCGAACACATGACGCCGCGCGATGTGTACGCGAAGAAGCTGATGGATGAAGGTACCCTCTCGATGGAAGAATTCGAGAAGATGAAACGCAGCTGGCACGATTTCCTGGAGAAGGAATACGATGCGGCGAAGAAATACAAGCCGAACAAAGCCGACTGGCTCGAGGGCAAATGGAAAGGCTTCGAGAAACCGAAGAATTCCGGCCGTACGAACGTCGACACGGGCGTTGATATCAAAACGCTCAAAAAACTTGGCAAGCATCTCTCCGCGAAACCGGAGGGCGTGGTGCTCAACAAAAAGATCGAACGCCTGCTCGAAGCAAAAGCGAAGATGTTCGAGACCGGTGAAGGTTTTGACTGGGCAACCGGGGAGGCACTTGCGTTCGGTTCGCTGCTGCTCGAAGGTACCTCTGTGCGCCTAACGGGTCAAGACGTGGTGCGCGGCACGTTCTCGCATCGCCATTCGGGCTTGGTCGATCAGACCAACGACAACCGTTATTTCCCGCTCAAGAACCTTGATCCGAAACAGGCGCGCTTCGAAGTCTATGACTCGAATCTCTCCGAATTCGCGGTGCTTGGTTTCGAATACGGCTACTCGCTCGCGGAGCCGAACAGCCTGACGCTGTGGGAAGCACAGTTCGGCGATTTCGTGAACGGTGCGCAGGTCATCATCGACCAGTTCATTTCTTCAGGGGAATCGAAATGGCTGCGGATGAGCGGTCTTTGCATGCTGCTGCCGCACGGTTATGAAGGCCAGGGCCCTGAGCACAGCTCGGCGCGCCTCGAGCGCTTCCTGCAATCGTGTGCAGAAGACAACATGCAAGTGGTGAATATCACCACGCCGGCGAACTACTTCCATGCACTTCGCCGCCAGATCGTGCGGAAGTTCCGTAAACCGATGATCGTGATGAGTCCCAAATCGCTGCTGCGCCACAAGCTCGCGCAATCGACGCTCTCCGAGTTCGAAAAAGGCAACAGCTTCAAACGCATCATCGGTGAGACGCAGAAACTGGTCGCGGGTGATAAGGTGCGCAAAGTGATCTACTGCTCCGGTAAGGTCTACTATGACCTATTCGAAGAACGTGAGAAGCGCGGCATCAACGATATCGCGATCGTGCGTATCGAGCAGCTCTACCCGTTCTCTGACGCCGAAGTGGCAGAAGAGGCGAAGAAATACAAGAACGCCGAAGTGATCTGGTGCCAGGAAGAGCCGAAGAATATGGGCGCCTGGACCTTCATCAACCCGCTCATCGAAGAAGCGCTTATCGAAGCGAAGCATAAGAATGCGCGTCCGCGCTATGTCGGTCGCCCAGCGGCGGCTTCACCGGCGGTGGGTTATATGAAAATGCATACCGAACAACTCAATGCCTTCTTAAACGATGCACTCGGAAAGTAACATGGACGAGAAGCAGCGCAAGAAAGTCGAACTGGATGACGCGCTCCTGCCGCTTACGCAGGCGCTGTTTGATGGGCCGGTAGTCACGCTTGCTGAGCGTGCGGGGCATCATGAGTTCCGCACCAGTGTGGGGTCGGAGGAATTTGCCGAAGGGCTTCAAGCGCTTCGGGCGGACTTAGGCAAGCTCGTGCCGCTCGAAGGCATCGACTTGCTGCCGATCCCTGGGTTCGCCGTGGCGCCACAAGTGCATGCACAGGTGGCAAAATTGGTAGTGATCCTTTCCGGCGATGCGGCGCTTGCGGAAGCAAAGGATCTGCCCTTGCTGCCGGATGATATGAAGACCGACGCCATCACCAAAGGTGCGGTGCATGAAGTAAAACGACTGACCGGTGAGATCGCCAAGCTCCTGAAAGGTGCTGGCAGGAACGCCGACGAATTAGAACCCTCACGATTCATTAATTTATAAAGACAACACTTAAGGATTTAACAAGGAGAGTACCATGGCAGCAGAAATCATCACCCCCCAACTCGGCGAATCCGTATCGGAAGCAACCGTGGCGAAATGGTTCAAGAAACAAGGCGAGTTCGTGAACAAAGACGACCTCCTCGTGGAACTTGAGACCGATAAAGTGACGCTCGAAGTGAACGCGATTTCCGCCGGCGTCTTAAAAGAAATCAAAGTGAAAGAAGGCGATACCGTATCGGTTGGCGCACTCCTTGGCATCATCGATGAATCCGCCAAAGGCGCCGCGCCGGCGAATGCAAATGCACCGAAACCGGCGGCGGCACCCGCTCCGGCTCCTGCTGCTGCAAAACCGGCGGCCTCCGCCCCGGCAGCGACCACGCTCGGCGAAATCGCGCGTAGCGGTCCTGCGGCACGCAAACTCGCGGAAGAAACCGGTGTCAGCACCTCTGGTATCGCGGGTTCAGGTAAAGACGGCCGCATCACCAAAGGCGATATCATCAATGCACAGAGTGGTGGTTCTGAAGTCGCTTCCGGCCCACGCGAAGAACGCGTGAAGATGACGAAACTGCGCCAGGTGATCGCACGCCGTCTCAAAGAATCGCAAAACACGGCCGCGATCCTGACCACATTCAACGAAGTCGATATGACGAACGTGTTCGCGCTGCGTAACGAATACAAAGATGCCTTCGAGAAGAAGCATGGCACGAAACTCGGTTTCATGTCCTTCTTCGTGAAAGCGGCGGTGAATGCGCTCAAAGAGATCCCGGCGGTGAATGCGGAAATCGATGGCGATGAGATCGTGTATAAACACTTCTACGATATCGGTGTGGCTGTCGGTACGCCGCAAGGCCTCGTGGTACCGGTGGTGCGCGATGCGGACCGTAAATCCTACGCGGAGATCGAGAAAGACATCGCGAACTACGGTAAAAAAGCCCGCGATGGCAAACTCACCATGCAAGAACTGACCGGCGGTACCTTCACCGTATCGAACGGGGGTGTCTACGGCTCGCTGATGTCGACCCCGATCGTGAACCCGCCGCAATCGGCGATCCTCGGTATGCATAAGACGCAGGAGCGCCCGATGGTGGTGAACGGCAAGATCGAGATCCGTCCGATGATGTATCTGGCGCTCTCTTACGATCATCGCATCATCGATGGCAAAGAGGCCGTAACCTTCCTGGTCCGCATCAAAGATGCGATCGAAGATCCACGCCGCCTGCTGCTGGATATGTAATAAAACAAGTACAAGAATAACGGAGTCTAACAATGGCTGAGCAATTTGATGTAGTGGTAATCGGTGGTGGTCCGGGTGGGTATGTCGCAGCCATTCGTGCGGCACAACTAGGTCTTAAAACCGCGTGCGTAGAAAAACGCGGTGCACTGGGCGGCACGTGCCTGAACGTCGGTTGCATCCCGTCGAAAGCGCTGCTGCACTCTTCCGAAATCTACGAAGAAGTGAAAGAGCATGGCAAAGCGCACGGTATCACCGCGACGGGTCTGAAGGTCGACGTGAAAACCATGCTGTCGCATAAAAACGACGTGGTGAAGAACTTGACCCAAGGTATCGAAGGCCTGTTCAAGAAGAACAAGGTGACCTACTACAAAGGCCACGGCATCATCCTCGGTAAAGGCGAAGTCGCCGTGAAACCGGTGGATGGCAAAGGTACGCCGGAATCGATCAAAACCAAGAACGTGATCATCGCGACGGGTTCGGATGTGGTACATCTGCCGAACGTGCCGATCGATGAAAAGCGCATCGTCTCTTCCACCGGCGCGCTCGACCTTCCGGAAGTGCCGAAAAGCATGATCGTGATCGGTGCGGGGGTGATTGGCCTCGAGATGGGTTCCGTATGGCGTCGCTTGGGTGCGGAAGTGACCGTGGTCGAATTCATGGACCACATCACGCCAGGGCAGGATATGGAAGTCTCCCGCCAGTTCCAGAAGATCCTCGAGAAGCAAGGCATGAAATTCAAGTTAGCTACCAAAGTCACGGGCGCGAAATCGGATGGCAAATCCGTGACGCTCACGGCCGAGCCGAAAGACGGTGGTAAGGCAGAGACCCTGAAAGCCGATGTGGTGTTGGTGGCGATCGGTCGCAAGCCCTATACGGATAACTTAGGCCTCAAAGAGGCCGGTGTCGCGGTGGATGAACGCGGGCGCATCCAGGTGGACGCACACTTCGAGACCAACGTGAAGGGCATCTACGCGATCGGCGACGTGATCCCGGGTCCGATGCTGGCGCATAAAGCGGAAGAAGACGGCGTTGCGTGTGCCGAGATCATCGCGGGCCAGAAAGGCCACGTGAACTACAATCTCGTGCCGGGCGTGATCTATACCAATCCGGAAGTGGCGGCGATCGGCAAGACCGAAGAGGCGCTGAAGAAAGAAGGCCGTGCGTACAACGTCGGCAAATTTCCGTTCCTGGCGAACTCGCGCGCACGTGCGACGGGCAAGACCGATGGCTTCGTGAAGATCCTGGCCGATCAGAAAACGGATGAAGTGCTCGGCGTGCATATCATCGGTGCGCAAGCCGGCACGATCATCGCGGAAGTAGCGGTGGCGATGGAATTCAAAGCAAGTGCGGAAGATATCGCACGCACCTGCCATTCGCACCCAGACTTAAACGAGGCGGTGAAAGAAGCCGCGCTCGCCGTCGCGAAACGTCCGATCCATATCTAGTTAAGCCTATCAGAAAGGATTATAGAACGGCTCGCGGCATAAGCGGCGCAAGGTATAACGCCCCAATTTTAAGGTCATATAGACCTTGAGATAGAGTGGGCCGTGCAAGAAGAAATAGCCGTACATCCGTAGTATATCACAGTAGGTAATGTTCTCTACAGGGATATAGCGATACAGCTTGATGTAGGCGAGTATCATACGGTCATCGAGTTCCTTGCCGAAGAAGGATTTGAATCCATGCCGGAAGGATTGCACTTCGTTCATGACAGAAACGCTGTGGGTGCGTGATTTCGCATGCACGCGGTATTTTACCAATGCGACAGGAAGATTATCCATGATCGCACCCTTCTCAAAACACAGCATGCGGAAATGAAAATCCTCCACCTTCTTGAGGTTCGGGAAGCGTAGATTATGGCGTTCTAAGAACGCCCTGCGATACATACAGGTAGCATGGTAGAAGCAGCCCTTGAAATAAATCCAGCGGGCAATGTTCTTCGTGCCGACGATGGCCACTCCGAGACCGCTGCTATTGCCGAAATGTTCCGTAAATGTACCGAGCACATCGAGCTCAGGGTGATTTTCCATATGGCCGACTTGCATCGCAAGACGTTCAGGTAATGCAATATCGTCTGCATCGAGAAAAGCCAGGTATTTACCCTCCGCGATATCCATGCCGCGGTTGCGCGCCGCACCGGGCCCTGTGTTCTCCGGCTGTCGCAGGATTTGGATCCGCGGATCCTTTAATGTCGCGAGATACGCATGCGAACCGTCCGTGGAACAGTCATCCACGATGATCAGCTTCCAGTTGGTGTAGGTTTGCGCAAGGATGCTTTCCACAGCCTCCGGCAGGTAAGGCATCGCATTGTACGTAGGTAGGATGACCGTTACGAGGGGTGCAGATCCCGGGGTTGTAGTGCTATTCGGCATCGATCAATGCGCTCTCGATGAGGCGTTTCGTGTAATCGGTTTTGGGTTTTGAGAATATCTGCGAATTGGTACCGCTCTCCACAATCTTCCCTTCCTTCATCACGACGATATCATGTGCGATGGAGCGAATCACACGCAGGTCATGCGAGATGAAGATATACGAAAGCTTACGCTGCTTTTGTAGGGCCTTCAGCAGTTCGAGGATATCCGATTGTGTCGAGAGATCGAGTGCGCTCGTGGGTTCATCGAGCACGAGCAGGCTGGGATTGAGCACCAACGCACGTGCAATAGCGATACGTTGGCGCTGGCCGCCCGAGAATTCATGCGGATAACGATGCTTAAGGCCGCCATCGAGCCCTACTTCTTTCAGGGCCGCGATGACCGTCTTTTCGATGGATTCGGGTGTAAGGTCTGCTTGGTGTGCACGAAGCCCTTCTGCCACAGTGTCGCGCACGGTGAGGCGTGGATTCAAACTCGCGAACGGATCCTGGAATACGATCTGCATGCGGCTTCGAAGCGTCCGAAGTGCATCGCCATTCACACCCCGGAGATCTGTGCCCTCGAATTGGATCGAGCCCGTTGATTCCGTAAGACGAAGGACTGCATGCGCGAGCGTCGATTTTCCAGAACCCGACTCACCGACGATGCCCAGTGTACGTCCGGTTTTGAGCGTGAGCGTCACATCATTCACGGCGTCTAAGTGGCGCGTCGTCATACCAAAGAAATTCTTGGCGAGCGGGAAGCGCACCGTCAAGTGTGTGACTTCTGCGATCGGGGCGCTGCTGCCTTTCATCATGACCGGCTTACCGTGCGGTGCGGACTCTAACAGGTGTTTGGTGTAGGGATGTTTGGGTTTCCTGAATACCTCCGCGACCGCGCCGCTTTCAACGAGCACGCCTTTTTGCATAATGGCGACACGATCCGCCATCCGGCGAACCAGGGTCAGATCATGCGTAATCAGGAGTACGCCCATACCCAGACTCTTCTGCAGATCTTTGAGTAAGGTGAGTATCTGTGCTTGTACTGTGACATCGAGCGCGGTGGTCGGTTCATCCGCGATCAAGATATCGGGTTTATTCGCAAGCGCCATCGCGATGCAAATGCGTTGGCGCTGGCCGCCCGAGAGTTCATGCGGATACGCCTTCAGGCGGCTCTCGAGTGCTTCGAGCCCGACCATCGTCAATAGTTCGCTGGTGCGCTTCTTCAGTGCATCCGGCCAGAGGGCCTGGTGCAGCAAAATCGCTTCGTGTATCTGTTTCTCGATCGTATGCAGCGGGTTTAACGCGGACATCGGCTCTTGGAAGACCATGCTGATCTGTTTACCGCGAATGGCCTGCAGGCCGACATCGCTCCTGAGCGAAATATCCTGACCACGGAACAAGGTATTTCCTTTGACCAGCCGCGCATTGGCGGGCAGCAGTTTCAACACCGAAAGCGCAGTGACCGTCTTGCCGGAGCCCGATTCGCCCACCAGGGCAACGAGCTCCCCGCGCCCGATCTGCAGCGAAAGGTTCTGGACGACGGGTTGGTCGTAGGCATTGCCATCCGCATCCACGTTACGGAAGCTGACCGAGAGGTCCTTGATCTCAAGTAAATGTGCCGAGCGCATAAGCGGTTACTATGTCGCGGTTTGAACGAATAATCAACCGTGAATCACACCCTTGTAAAAGCAGAAAATCCTGCTTTTCTGGCCTTTTAAGCGGCCTGGGGCGGGTTGATACCCAGTATAGACTTGCAAGATAGGATAAGTTGGGCTATAAGCAGCGCTCTTTCAAGCCCTTTCCGCGTCCGGAGAGCCCTTGAACTGTCCCTTTCGGGAGCGCGTAGCTCAGTCGGTAGAGCACCTGACTTTTAATCAGGTTGTCGTTGGTTCGATTCCAACCGCGCTCACCACTTTTCCCTCGAACACCCTCCGGAATCGTACCAACCAACGCTGGCTCTGTTTTGTGCATAAGGAATGATGCGGCTTTTGACACACCCAAAGGTTGAAACCCAGAATTAACCAAATTTTAACATTTAAGTGCTACGTTAGCTGGGATTATTGTGCAGCATTAAGCTAATGTGGGAACCATGAGCATCGATCAAAAAGAATCCGTAGAAAAAGAAGAACTGGTTGTCGGTACCATCGATCTGGTGCTGGCAGATATCATCATCGATCTGGCAGCACTAGAGCCGGAAAAGGCTGCAGAGCTGCAAGCGCTCGTAGGGAGATTTACGCATAAGCGCGGTGATAAAGTCAGGGTCGAAAAAGATATATTTGAAGAGGTTTTGGTGCCGGCCATCGACAATGTGCCGGTCTCCATCACACCGGGTGGATCGTCCGCAAACGCACTCAGTACGGCGAATCTTTTAATGGCAAACAACAACCTTAGCACCCATTATCTCGGATTCATATCGCCGGGTGGCCTATACAGCAGCATGATCGCGCGGGGTTTCAGGGAGGCGAGGATCGAGCTCTTCCCCAAAATGCCTGCGCCGGCAGGGATCGAGACAGCGGTATCCTTCGTGTTCGTCTATCCGGATCGTCAGCGCAATATCATCACCTACCCAGGGAATGCCGATCAATTCATGACTCCGGAGATGGTAACGGAAGCATTCATGGACGGCTGCGATACCTTCTTCATGCAAGGCTCGGCATGGAAGAAATTCGATCATCGTGTCGCAGACAAAATGTACCACATGGCAGTCGAGAGGGGCAAGGACATCACGCTTGCACTTCCGACCAACGCCTTCAGTCCCGAAGAAAAAGATACGAGAGCACGCGTGCTCTTCGATGAAGCGCTGCACACCGCAAGGTTTGTGGTCGGGAATGAAGATGAGGTCCGCCGTATGTTCAAACTCAATGCCACACTCGGGATCGGCCAGGCAGCCAAGGAGCTGCAGCGCCAATTCAGAGAGCAACGGGATGCAACCGGTATCGAACGCGAAGCGATGATCACCTCCGGTTCACGCGGTGCGATGATCATCACCGCAGACCGGCTTGAGCACGTAAAAGCGGTTAAGCTCTCCAGTGAAGATCTGAAGAAGGGCAGCACACTCGGGGCAGGGGATGCTACGATCGGCTTCCGGCTCGCCGCGCATTTTGCCGGCATGGAATCCAGGGCCGCTACGGAATTCGCCATGAAAGGCGGTGCCGAATGCTGCAAAGTGCTGGGTGCGCGGATACCGAACCCCCGGGAACGCCTGAAAACGCTTCTGCCGTCTGCGGCAGAAGGGCTGACGCTCGCCGCTGGCGGTCGTGGCCGCTAAGAAATCACCTGACAGCCTAGCCCCAAGCCTGCTATAAGCAGGACATGGCACACAAGCAGAACACCACACGTAAGGCAGCACTCGTAACAGGCGCAGGCAAGCGTATGGGCAGTGCTATCGCGCGCATGCTCGCCGAAGAAGGTTACGATATCGCACTCCATTGCCATACCAGCATGAAAGAAGCGAAGGCAACGGCAGACGCGATCCGCAAATGCGGGGTGCGTTGCGAGGTGTTTACCGCCGATCTGCGCAAAGGGGGCTATCAGACACTCATGCAAAAGGTCTTCAAAACCTTCCCGAACCTTACGCTTCTGATTAACAATGCGTCGCTTTTCGAACGCAAAGCGTTTATGGAGACTACAGAGGCGGATTACGATGCCAATATGGCAGTCCACCTAAAGGCGCCACTCTTCCTGACACAAGAATTTTCCAGGAAGGTTAAAAAAGGCCAGGTGCTTAACATTGTGGATACTTACGTCACCAAAACGACGCCGGCGTATTTCGCCTACCTGCTCTCCAAGAAAGCACTCTATGAATTCACGCGGATGGCGGCGCGCGCACTCTCCCCGAACATCCGGGTGAACGCGGTGGCGCCGGGTACGACCCTGCAATCGAAGGATATGAGCGCACAGCACCGGAAGAAGAAAGAAGCCACGCTACCGATGGCGGCACTCATAGAATTTAACGATGTGGTTGAGGCAGTGAGATTTATCATCAACCAGCCCAAAATCACCGGTGAATGCCTCTTCGTCGATAGCGGCGAACAATTACTATAGGAGCGTATATGATCATTACCCTGAAAGGCATCAAGACCTCTGCCATCATCGGCTTCTGGGAGTCCGAACGCCACGCGAAACAGCGTCTGATCATCCATATATCCTTTGAGGTGGATGAAAAAATGGCGGTGGCGAAAGATAACGTCGACCATTCGGTCGATTATGCGAAACTCGAAGCGGAGATACTCGAAAAAGTGCCGAACACCACCTTCAATCTGCTCGAGAAGATGAACCAGTTCGTCACCGACATCGTGATGAGCCGCCCGGCAGTCCAATGGGCAGAGGTGGAAGTGGTGAAGCCGGACGCGCCGCTGCAGGCAACGGACAGTGTCTCCGTGAAGCAGCGTACGGTGCGTAAATAATTTTATATCAGGATTTTAAACCGAAGGGTTAATAAGGCGAGCGGCCTTCTTGCGTCTTGCCTTGCAGCACGAGTTCCGGGTGCTGGGTCTCGCCGATTTTCTGTGCCACCTGTTTGATGACCTTGAGCGCCGTCGGGCCTGGATCCTTGATGCCAGCGGCGGTGGCGATGGCTTTGGCCTCGTTATCATCGATCTTGCCGTCATTGGTGATGGCATTATCAATAGCGCCCGCAGCGAAGAGCTGCAGTTTCGATTCTAAACTCAGTTCTTCTTCCGGCTCGTCTTTTTCCTTCTCCGGCGCAAAACGCTCGGTGAGGGCGGCCTCTAAGGCCTTGATCTGTTCCGGTGTCAGCTGGTCGAGGAAAGACTGTACATCGTCCTGCATCACCGGGCCTGCCGGCACCTTCGCGGTGAGCGTGATATCCGGCTCACTTCCTTTGCCGGCATCGACTTCTGTTTTTTTATCTTCTGCTGTGCCGCTGAACATCGCAAGGCCCAGTGTCAGATTCTTAAATATGTCGAAAAATGCCATAATTCCCCCTCTAGAATTTCAATACGGCGCCGATATCTTTTGCTACACCACCGAATACTTTGTTTGCGGTTTCGACACCGCTCGTATCTTTTACGCCGCCCTCTTTGAGCGCTTTACTGTCTTTAAACACCTCGCTTGGGGTGATGTCGCCGTGGGTGCCGCTTAAGACGCCTTCCAGCAAGCCACCGCCTGCGCCTTCGGAACCGTGTTCTACGCCGCCTTTATGGCTACTTTTTTCTTCTTCTTTGCCCTTGCCGTGTTTTTGTCGCCGTGATGGCGCGCTTCCACACGCTCTGCCGCGGATTTGATATGGTCATAGGTCTTCGGTTTGATGTTGGCATCACCGCCGACGCGGGCTGCAATGGCCGCGATATCGGACGGGGAAAGATTGTCGTCTTCTGCGAGGGAGGCGATCAGGTCATCGAGCTGTTCTACTTTTTCATCGAGCTCCGGGTTATCCTCGCCGAGTTCGCCAGCTTCGAGCTGTGTATCCGCATCCGGTGCGATGGCATCGATCTCTTTGAGCGTCTCGATGACCGCTTCTTTGGTATCCGGATTTGCTTCTATCGCTTCTACAATTTGATCGACATCTGCCACGAGGCACCTCTTTCGTTACCCTATTAATCTAGCACACATATATTAACAAATGGTTACAATGCGCCTAAAAATAACCGTTTTATTACAGCGACTTACGCGGATTGAACGCATCGCGCACCGCTTCGCCGATAAAAATGAGCAAGGTCAGGGTGATGGCAAGCAGGAAGAATCCCGAGATGCCAAGCCATGGCGCCTGCAGGTTCGATTTTCCCTGTGCGAGGAGTTCGCCGAGCGAAGCAGAGCCCGGAGGAAGCCCCAGCCCTAAGAAATCGAGCGAGGTGAGGGTGGTGATGGCGCCATTCAGGATGAACGGCAGGAACGTGAGCGAAGCGACGAAGGCATTCGGCAGGATATGGCGGAAGATGATGGTGCGTTCTTTGACGCCGAGGGCACGCGCGGCCTTCACATATTCGAGTTTACGCACTTTCAGGAACTCCGCACGCACGACACCAACGAGTGCCATCCACGAGAACAGCAGCATGATGAGGAGCAGCCAACCGACATTGGGCTCGACGAAACTGGCCAGGATAATCAGCATATAGAGAATCGGAAGTCCGCTCCAGACCTCGATCACACGCTGCAACACCAGGTCCACCCAACCGCCGAAATACCCTTGCAGTGCACCGGCAAAGATACCGATCACCGAACTGATGATGGTGAGCACGAGCCCGAATATCACCGACAGGCGGAAGCCGTAGATCAGGCGTGCCACTACATCGCGGCCCTGATCGTCGGTGCCGAGGATATTGGTGTGTGTGGGCGCGGAAGGTGCCACGGAGGGAAGATCGTAATTGATGGTGTTATAACTGAATTCGATGAGCGGCATCACCATCCAGCCCTTCTTCTGGATGAGTGCTTTGACGTACGGGTCGCGGTAGTCCGCTTCGGTCTCGAAATCGCCGCCGAACGTCGTTTCGGGATAGAACTTCCAGACCGGCATGTAAAGCCCGCCATCGTAGGAAACCAGAATCGGCTTATCGTTCGCGATGAATTCCGCGAAGAGGGAGAGGGTGAATACCAGGGTGAAGAAAACAAAGCTATAGAACCCGCGGCGATTGGCGCGGAAAAGATGCAGGCGGCGGCGGGTAAGCGGCGATAGGGTCAAGGTTAACCAAATGTAAATGTTTTGAGTATAAGATTAGATGTAGACGAATTGTTGCGTTGAACAAAGGAATTTTTGACATGGGCGGCCACAAGAAGCTCAAACAACAGATACTCGACATATTGGAGCGCACCACGGGCATCGAGTGGAGCGTGAAGAAGGATTATGTCCGTGTGGATGATGAATGGAAAAAAGAATTCGTCTTCACTCCTTCGAAAGCGTGTCGCTTTAAAGAGCCGTGGTTCGTGAACGGCTCGCCGGGCCTAGACAGCGTGACCGCAGAATCACAAACCTTCCACGACCAGCTTGCCGCAGTGCGGCAACCGCAATTCCATGCCAAAAAACCGGAAGGATTACGCTGGCGACTCGATTTTACCTTCGAACACCCGGACGGGAATTATTTCGTGCCGCAGCTCTTGATACGTAAGGCAGAGCTATTCCGCCCCGATCAATCGACCATCGAAGGGCAGGCGTACCGTTACGGCAAGATCATCGCGCCGGTAGTGGCTGCCCTTTCGCCGATTAGCGTGAAGCGCAAACTCGAGAAAATGGCATTGCCGGAAGGTGAGCGTCCGAACCATATGCTGACACTCGAAGAATTTGCAGAGGTGCTGGGCGTAAAGACAGGCAAAAAGATCGCACCGGAGCTGGAAGCACTCTGGGAAGAGATCGGGAGGGCCTACGCACTGGATGCGGATAACCCGCTCCTTCGGGAACAACCGATCGATTGTGAACCCTACAAACTCAAGAAACATATGCATGAGATATGCGTATCGGAAGATGAGGTGGCACTGCTCCGGGGGATGTTAGGACAGGTGGCTACAGAGGCACCGGGTGCAAATGGTACCGGGAATGGCAACAGCTATGTCGTTGATCTATTTGGCGATCCTGTGGATTCAGCGCCCAAGAAGAAGGGTAAGCGCAAACGCTGAATGACGGCCGTTTGTCATCAAATTTTAACCTTGTTTCACTATCATTAGTTCTAGCCGTCCCAAGGGGCATGGCATGTAAAAACGGTCAGAGACAAGGGATGACACCGGACAAAAAACCCATACCCTGGAATGAGCGTCTGTTTTCCGATTGGAAAAAGAAGCATGTCTCTGCGGAAGCGAAAGATTACACGGTGCAGTATAAAGATGTCCCGGTAAGCGAAACGCTCGCCGGATTCTCCGGACCCGTGCTGACCGGACCGTTACCAGAAGAACTTCCCATCCTATCCAAACGTCAGGTGCGCGAAGGAAGAATCAAACTGCCGCGCGATATCTGTACCCATGCGATGTCAGAGAGCGCGCGCGAGGTCGTGTTCATCTACCCGGTAAGCTTCCGCAATTTCGAACGTCTGAGCGCCCTTGATCCAGAAAACCGCACCGAGGCAGAGCTGATGGGGCTGGATATCGGCGGCGGGTTGTTCTCGATGTATGAGGATACACGCGTGTTCGCAGAAAAACGCGGTCTTGTGGTTTCGACGATGCCGGTTTTCAAACTGACCGAGAATTCGAGCGTTGCAGCACAGATCGCACCCGTGCGGTTCTGGAGCCCGAAAGCGCCGTCCAAAGACGGACTCTTCGTCATCATGGATGATATCGTCGAGAAGGGTCGTACGGTCGCAGCTATCCATGCGCTCCTGAAAGAACACGGCATTCCCGACACTCACATATGCTGTATCTACACACGGCAGAAAGAAGAATACCAGCCGATCCACCTGACCGATGGCCAGAAACAGCAGATCGCGGAACTGAGAGCCGATGATCCAGAGGTTGCAGAACGTACCGATGTGGTGCTCGCACGCATAGGCATCAGTGGGATGGAAGCACTTTTCTGCAAGGAAGCGCGTTATCTCGGCATCGATGGTAAGGGCGCACCGGCAGCAGTCGATGCGGCCTTAGAGAGGGCGTATACCGAATCGATCGGCGCCATGCCTGCGATCCCGCATGTGAGCGAAGCCTACCTCGCACGGATCGAACGTGCAGGCTATCTGCGCGGTAGCCGCAGCCGTTAGGCTTTTCCTAATTTCGCGAAATCGATACGCGGATCGACGATCGTGTAAAGGATGTCGCCGATCAGATTGAAGATCAGCCCCAAGAGCGTGAAGAAGAAGAGTGTGCCGAACATCACGGGATAGTCGCGGTTCATTGCTGCTTCAAAGCCGAGAAGCCCCAGACCATCGAGTGAGAAAATCACTTCGATCAGAAGAGAGCCGGTAAAAAGAATAGAGAGGAATGCTGCCGGGAAACCCGCGATCACGATCAGCATGGCGTTACGGAAGACATGGCCATAGAGCACCTGGCGCTCCGAACATCCTTTTGCGCGCGCGGTCAGCACATATTGTTTACCGATCTCCTCGATGAACGAATTCTTCGTGAGCATCGTGAGCGAGGCGAAACCCCCGATCACCATGGCCACTATGGGCAGCACCAAGTGCCAGAAATAATCCGCGACCTTCATGAAGAGGCTCATCTCCGACCAGCCATCGGACGTGAGGCCGCGCAGCGGGAAGATGCTCACATAACTTCCACCCGCAAAGAGGATGATGAGCAGCACGGCAAAAAGGAAACTCGGTATCGCGTAGCCGATGGTGATCGCGGTCGAGGTCCATACATCGAACGGCGTGCCATCGCGCACGGCTTTCTTGATGCCGAGCGGTATCGAGATGATATAGATGAGGAGCGTGGTCCAAAGCCCCAGCGAGATCGACACCGGCATCTTCTCGAGCACCAGGCTCACGACGCTACGGCCTTTAAAAAAACTGTCGCCGAAATGGAAGGTCGCGTAATCCTTCATCATGATCCAGAAACGCTCATGCGCGGGTTTATCGAAGCCGTACATCTTCTCGATGGATTTGATCACATCCGGTTCCAAACCCTGCGCGCCACGGTATTTGCTGGGCGCATTGGAAGTGCTGTGTTGTTGGGGTTTCGGCGCCGCGAGCATGTCGCCGCCGCCACCCGCGAAGCGCTCGGTCGCACCCACGCCGGTGCCGGTGATCTGCGAGATCGCCTGCTCCACAGGGCCGCCAGGCGCGGCTTGCACGATGATGAAATTCACCAGCATGATGCCGAACAGTGTCGGGATGATAAGCAATAAACGTTTGAGGATGTAGGCGAACATGCCTACAGGCATAAAAGAATTTTTAGGAGTTAGCTAGAGGGAATATGGAAATGCAGTAACGCAGTGCCGCGCTACATCGCAACGCCATTTTTGCTGGTGAGCATGCCAAGCGCACTGACGCTTTTGTGCCATGTACCTTCACCAAGGTTGCCATACAGCTGGCCCGAACCACGCGTCGCGGTATCACCCAGCATCTGCGACATGCGCATTGCTTCTAAACCGAGATTACTCGCGCCTTTATCTGCATCGAACATTGCCATAAGCACTCCTGTTATGCTTCTAATATACCAAATCTACGGGATACATGCAAGCGGGCCTCCGGAAAGGCACTGCCATTAAATATAGATATATCAATGACTTACAAAGCTTAACCGGATTGTCATATTTGTTGGCGGAGATTCGATAGGGAAAAAGGCCATAAAAAAAGCGCTCCTGAAAAGCGCGTTCGAAAAAGTCATATAGAAAAATCGTCTTTAAGGGGAAGGACCACCACCCCAGGCGGGAATGGGGTGGTTTCCTTTTCATGACCTGCACGCCAAAAGCGCGTGCAGATCGCGATCATCACTCTTTCGAGGCCTTCGTGATCGTCAGAATGGTATCACGTTCGGCGCGCCACTCCTTGAGGTACTCCTGCGCGCTGCGGTCCACGGTTCCTTCTCGGTCTTCCCAACTCCACTGAATCGACAGGGGCTGGGACGAGCTGAAACTGCTTCCCTTCGGCATGCTGAGCACCACCACGGTGACGGTGTCCTTGACCACCACGGCTTCCACCGCGATGTCTCCACCCTTCTTGGGGCTGGAGAACGTGATCTTCGCACCACGAATCTTCGTCTCTCCGTCGTCCTCGATTTCCTTCTTGATCTTCGCGGCCGCGCCACCCTTCTTCGGGGCGGCCTTCGGCTCTTCGTCGTCGGCCTTCTTGTCCTTGGCCTTCGGCGTCACGTCCTTCTTCTCGGTTTTCGGGGTCTCGTCCTTCTTCTTCTTCTCGTCCGGCGGCGGCTGGCCGTTGGCGCAGCCGAGCACCATGGCGATGAGGAAGGTGGCGAGCAGGGGCAGGGTGATGGAACGGTTCATCTGCGTGGTCTCCGGGAATGGTCCGCGAGTGTACAGGGCCGGCGCTAAGCACGGATGTACGGGAATCGCGGATTCGGGTGTAGGAACGGGGTCTGGAAACGCTGACTTCGGTCTACTGACTCGGCACTGAATCGACATATGGATCAAGTCACACACGCGAACAAAGGTTCCCGCCTTTTGTGTGTGTAACTGTTATCTTTCGAACAAAACTGTCAGGCGAACTCGAGCACTAAAAAAAAATCTATGAAAATAGACTAGGAAATAGCCTCCATTATAGCAGGAAACGAAATCCGCCTCAATGGCCTAGGTGATTAAAAAACCAACGATTTTTGAGAAAAACGAGCGCCAAAAGCGGTGAAATATCAAAAGGATGCGAAAAAAATTAACGCTTTGTTAAGGAAGCTGTAACAAAAAATTCATGGCGCGCTGAAACGGGCAGGGGCGCTATTTCTTCACCCACCAACTATCGAAGCCGAAACCGTATTTCGGCGCGATGTCCGGACGGCCGAATTTATCCCAATACACCACACGGAAACTCCGCACATACCAGTTCGGGATGATATAAAAATTCCAGAGCAGCACGCGGTCGAGCGCGCGGCTGGCGGTGATGAGTTCTTCTTTTGTATTCGCGGCGATCAACTTCGCGACCAGTGCATCGACCGCCGGATTCTTGATGCCGATGACGTTGCGGCTACCGTCCACATCGGCTTTGCTCGAATGCCAATAGTCGATCTGTTCGTTGCCCGGCGAGAGCGACTGGCCGAACACATGCACCGTCATATCATAGTCGAACGCTTCCATACGTTTAATATACTGCGCGCTGTCCACCGTGCGCATGTTCGCGGTGATACCGAGTTTCTTCATGTTCTTGATCACTTGCGCGATGATGCGCTCCAGGCTCGGCGAGGAGAGTAGCACTTCGATCTGGAACGGTTCATTGGTAACGCTATTCACCAGTATGCCATTCTTCACGACGTAACCCGCGTCTTTGAGGAGATTACGCGCTTTGATGAGGTTGGCGCGCGAATTGCCGCTGCCGTCGGTTTTCGGCGGATGGTATTCGTCGGTGAATACACGCGGGGGGATCTGGTCGCGGAGCGGCTCGAGCAATTTCAGCTCGGCCTCGTCCGGAAGGCCACGGCTGGCGAAATCGGAATTCGAGAAATAACTCTCGGTACGTTTATAGCCATTATAGAAGAATGATTTGTTCTGCCATTCGAAGTCGAGCGTGTATTGCAGCGCTTCGCGCACACGTGCATCCTTGAATTTATCTTTGCGGATATTCATCACGATGCCCTGCATACCGGTCGGGATCTCATGCGGGATCTCGATCTTTTTCATACGACCTTCGGTGACAGCAGGCACGTTATACGACTCTGCCCAGACACGCGCGATATTCTCCTGGCGCATGTCGTATTCGCCGGCTTTGAAAGCCTCGACGGCAACCGTGGCGTCGCGGTAATAGTCGTACTGGATGCTGTCGAAATTGAAGCGGCCTTTATTCACCGGCAGGTCGGCGCCCCAATAATCGGCTACACGTGTATAACGGATCCATTTCCCCGAATCGAAAGCTTCGATCTTATACGCGCCACTACCGAGCGGTATATCGAGCGTGGGTTTGCTGAAATCCTTCCCTTCCCAATAATGTTTCGGCAGAACCGGAAGTTGACCGAGGATGAGCGGCAGCTCGCGGTTCTCGGGGTTGGAGAGCAGGAAGCGTACGGTGTGATCGTCGATCTTCTCCACGCTTTTGACATCGTGGTAATAGGCTTTAAAAGAAGGGTGACCGTCTTTCATCAACGTGTTGAACGTGAAGACGACGTCATCTGCCGTGATAGGGGTACCATCGTGGAAGCGTGCGATATCACGCAGTTTGAATGTCACCATATCATGCAGGGGCGAAACCTCGATCGATTCGGCGACGAGGCCGTATTTCGAGAAAGGTTCATCTTCCGATTCCACCATGAGCGTGTCGTAGATCAGGCCGATGCCCGCCGCGGAAACACCTTTCAGGATGAAGCCGTTCAGCGTATCGAACGTGCCGATCTCCGCTTCCTTCACCGCGCCGCCTTTGGGCGCATCAGGATTGGTATAATCGAAATGCGTGAAGCCCTCAGGATACTTCGGCTCACCGTACATGGCGATGGCATGCTTGGGAGCGGAAGTTGACGCGGCTTCTAAACCAGGCGTAGTGCTTACGCATGCGAGCAATGCGAGAAGAAGAATGTGACGGAAGCGAATATGCATGGGTAATCTTATAAACTACAAAGCGCCTAAAAAAAACGTCTTATTCAAATACAAGATTTTTACGGTATTCCCCCTAGTTGTGCCATACCGGAACAGCAGGCTGGGCATGGAAAATACCGCAGATGATTAAATAAAATGTTTGGCGGATTCGAATAAAGAAGGTTCACCCGCAGCGTATAAAAATCTCCTTTGAATACAAGCATGAGAACAAAAATTGCGTGAGATTCAGTATCTACTTCCTTGCGTTGTAATTTAACGGTTCATAAAGTTTTCATTGCGATAATCGTTGTATCGAATGGAATCGTATTTGTTTTGTGCCGGTACAACATTTTTTGGAGGGATTACGTGCTCGAGTTAACTACGAAGGAGAGAATTTTCAGTGCCATTTTACATATTGCGGAATCACTCGGGGGCGAAGCCTCCATCCGCTACATCCGCGAAGGGGAACGATGCGAAATATTCGCGGAGCCACAAGCCACACGGGAATTCATGCGTGACGTGATGACCGCGCTGCTTCCTACCGCCCGCGTGCAGAGCGGGCGCATCGCTTTCCGTCTGGATACCTGTGAAGATCATCATATCGACCAATTGGAATGTGCGGCGCTCATCCTCACCCGGAGTGATGAGGATCTGCTCTTTGCCAAAGAACTCAAGCAAGCGATGCAGGCACTGTACCGGAAACTCGGCGGATACGGCGAAGAAACCAACCTATCGATCGACCATGAGGGTTTTCGTGTCGTGCTCTCCGCAGGGAGTGGGCAGATGCTGATGCTGGCGCATGTATTAAAAGGATTCGTAGGGGCGGAACATACGGAGATCATTGCGCTCCGACAGGGGATCGAGAGCGACACCGGCATCCGTAACCAGGTGGCGGTGGATCTGGAATATTTCGCCTCACCGGAACGCATGGTGGCACTCCACCAGTTGGTGGGCAACTATCGCAGCAATGCAAGCCGAGTGCGCGACTTTAAAGGTGCGGCCACTGCGGTCATGCTGAGCCTGCTCGTGCTGATGGATCCATTCCCACCGAAAATGCAGAGCACGGAGCAGGCGATATTCCATCTGTACGATAAATCGTATCTGCCGGTGGCGACGACAAGTTAATCACGTTTTTATCACCAGATAGTAAAAATCATTGTTTTTCAAAGGACTGATATTTTGCCAAATACCTATTTTTTTGGCTTAAACATCCGTTATTTAACATCCCTGTAACATTCGTTCGCTATTCTTAAAATGCCTTTTTCGCCCAAGTTGCGTTACGTCTCCACTGCTCTTAACTACGAGCCTGGAGACTCCCAGAAGTGACACACAGCATAAAACACGGGTGCTGATGTGTCTTCCTACTACCAAGTGAGGTGTACCGTGCCGACCGACGAACCAGTGATCCCCGACCCGACACTGCAACAGTTCACGGCGAAGGATGTCGTGGACGCCGCGACGGACCCGCCCAAGAAGAAGAAGCTGAAGAAGTTGCCGCTCACCCCAGTGAAGACGATCGTCAACAAGGATGGCACCGCGGTGACCATCCGGGTGCGCCGGCGCAAGAAGAACTTCGTTCGCATCGTCTTCTGGTGGAGCTACACCGGGAGCGACACGAGCATGGCCTTCAAGCCGGTGACCATGCGGTTCAACCCCGAGATGGCGGAGATGGTGCAACCCGGTCCCCGCGGTCGTGCCATGCACCAGTACCTCGCCCCCGGGGAGTGGTACTTCAACATCGAGGACGATGAGGGCACGTTGCTTGCGTCGTTCTGGGTGATGGACCCCCTCGAGGTGGCGCGTGCGCACGAAGAGCTCGCTGCCGCCCAGCTCAAGGAAGCGGAAGAGCTGGCCCGCATCACGGCCGAACAGTCCAAACCCGCCAAGAAGACGGCGGACAAGACC
>RGZB01000011.1 GCA_010031735.1 Pseudomonadota bacterium
CTCTTCCGCGCGGAAGAGGGAGTAGGGAGAGATTGTGTCGAATGTAATCAGCGCAGGTAGTAACCGTAGAACCTGAGCAGTTTCTCGGTCACGGTGAAGTGGATCCCGAAGGCGTCTCGGCGCGTCAGATAGTCCTCCTTCACCATCTCGAAGAGCGCGCAGACCATCTCACTGGCGTACGCCTGCTGGCTCTTCATCAGCTGGAAGCTACCGAAGTAGGCCCCGTGCATCCGCTCCGCCGCCTCCTCGGAGAGCGCGAAGCAGAAGATCTCGTCCATCTCGACCTCCTCCCACCGGTTGCCGTTCACGGCGAGGAAGGTGGCGATCAGGGCGACCCAGGCCTCCTTCTGTGGCGATTTGAGCACAGAGTGGGGGAACAGGCAGTGGATCTCGTTCGGCATGAACTTGGCCATCGTCTCAGACCCTCGACAAAGCACACGACGCTAGATACCGATGCTCTTTTCGGTAGGTACATCATGCGCTACCAACATGGACCCAGTTACACGTGCGATTCACGTGTTCATGGGTGTACGCGTATTCAGGCGATCAAAGCAGTGTGTACTATAGCGCAAAGAATGTTACAGCAGGGTTAAATAACAAAATAATAATGTAATTATGGGGTGGCCTAGGTTTTAGGCATAAAAAAACCACCTGTTGCAGCGAGGTGGCAGCAAAAAAGCGCGCCTCTTTGGCACGCTTTTTTATAAAATAGATTGATCGGTAGATTTTAAGCAGCGACCATGGTGGCGACTACATTCTCTGCGCTTTCGTCGGTTACCGCATTCGGGATACCCCAGCCGCTCGTGACGACGACACCGAGCTCCTTCGGCGCGAAGTTCGTGAGGCCTTTCTGTTTGGCTTTCTCGAAATGCGCTTCATTCACGAGCAGATAAACATAGTACGATTCACCCGCTTCGTTCGTGCAGGTGAGGCGTTCCAGGTTATATTTCTTCTGTGCGATTGCGAACTGTTTCATACTACTTATCGATGCCTCCTGCTTTACCGATACCCAGACTTTCAAGCACGGATTTTACTGCATGTTTGAGCGCAGGGCCAATGCCTTTTTTGATCGTGACCGTATCCACTTCTTTCGGTTTTTCATCGAGCGGTACCGGGCCTTTATCATCTTTTGCGGGTGGCAGGCCGAGATCTTCGTCGGCGAGTTTTAGATCCGCGATGCTTTTATCAATCGCCTTGTTCAATATACCGAGTGAACGCGTAAGTGCATCTGCGATGCGTTCACGGTAATCGGCAATATGGGCAGGATCTGCAAGGTTATTGATTACGCTGTCACGGCCTATCTCTTCATAATGCGCCGTGAGGAGGGAGGGGGTGATAACCCTGCCCTGGAGATCCGGCTTCAAAGAACTTAAGGGCCTGTTGCCGACTAATACGTCATTGGGCAATCCCTTAAACGCACCTGTCGCAATTGTGTCGAATTCTTTTACGAGCGCTTCTACACCTTCTTTATTGTCGGCCGCCACATAGCGGTCGTTGTTTATGTCATCAAATATGGCTGTGAGCTGGTCGCCAAGTACAGGTGTTCCTTTCGTGTTAAAGCCGCGTACAAGATCGGCACGAAATATGACGGTAGCGCTGCTAAAGTCCCGCGCGTCTCTGACTGCAGCGTTATGTCCTGCCGTGTTCGGAGCGAACCCGCCTGTACGATCGCGGATGAATTCACGCGCGGCTAAGGCAAATAGTTGTAATTTCTCACCACGTAATTCCGTTACTGTATCAGCCATACAACTTCCCCTTCATATGTTAGCGTAAAGAATAGTATAGCGGACAAAGATTAAAGAATTGTTAAGCCCAAATGGCAACAAAATCCTTATAAATCAACCATATCGTCCGGTGATGTAGTCTTCCGTCTGCTTGTTTTTGGGGCGGGTGAAGATCTGGCTGGTTTCGCCGAATTCCACCAATTTGCCCAGATGGAAGAAGCCGGTGTAGTCCGAAACACGCGCGGCTTGCTGCATCGAGTGGGTGACGATCACGATGGTGAATTTCTTTTTCAGCTCGTGTATAAGCTCTTCGATGATCGCGGTGGCGATCGGGTCCAGCGCGGAACACGGCTCATCCATCAGGATCACTTCCGGGTTCACCGCAATGGCGCGCGCGATACACAAACGCTGCTGCTGACCGCCGGAGAGCGACGTGCCGGAATCCTGCAGACGGTCCTTTACCTCTTTCCACAACCCCGCTTTGGTGAGCGCATCTTCGACGATCGCATCGGCCTCTTTTTTCTTGGTGAGCATACCGTGGATGCGCGGACCGTACGTCACGTTCTCGTAAATCGATTTCGGGAACGGGTTCGGTTTCTGGAATACCATGCCGACCTTGCGGCGCAGGAATACGACGTCGACATCGGTGTCGTAGATGTTCTTGCCATCAAGTTCGACACGGCCTTGGATACGGCAGCCCTCGACCGTATCGTTCATACGGTTCAGGCAGCGCAGGAAGGTGGATTTACCGCAGCCGGACGGGCCGATCAGCGCAGTGACACTATTCTTCGCGACATTGAGGTCAACACCGAAGAGGGCTTGTTTCTGGCCGTAATATACATCCAGATGTTTGGCACTCATGCGTGCGTATTCGACTAAATCTTTTTCTTTCGCCATGATCTTACCTTACCATTTACGCTCAAATTTCTTGCGCACCCATGCAGCACATGCATTGGCTACGATTAACACGACCAGTAGTATCAGGATCGCCGCCGAGGTACGTTCGCGGAAGCCCATCTCCGGACTGTCGGACCAGAGATAGATCTGCACCGGCATCGCCGTCGCGGGGGATAGGAAACTCGTCGGCACATCGGCCACGAATGCGACCATCCCGATCAGGATCAGCGGTGCGGTTTCGCCGAGTGCGCGCGCGATCGAAAGAATCGTACCGGTCATGATGCCCGGGAGTGCAAGCGGCAGGGTGTGGTGGATCACGACCTGCAGCGGCGAGGCGCCGAGTGCACTGGCGGCATCACGGATCGAGGGAGGTACGGATTTCAGGCTGGTGCGTGTGGTGATGATGATGATCGGCAGCACCATGAGGGCAAGTGTCAAGCCACCGGCAAGCGAGGAGGAGCGTGGCAAGCCCAGCATGTTGAGATAAAGCCATAGGCCCAAGAGGCCGTATACGATCGAAGGGACGGCCGCGAGGTTGTTGATGTTCACCTCCACGATGTCGGTGAGCGTGTTGCGCGGCGCGAACTCCTCGAGATAGACCGCCGTCAGCACACCCAGTGGGAATGCGAGCAGCATGCAGGAAACGATCACGAACAGCGAGCCGAGCGCCGCACCCAAGATACCCGCCTGTTCCGGCTCCCGCGAATCCGAGGAGTCGAAGAAGATGTGGTTGAAGCGGACATGCACGCGACCTTCGTTCTTCAGCGTATCGAACCAGTGGATTTCATTATCGCTTAGCGTGCGGAGATTTTCCGGTGCGGAACGGTCGATGGTGCCTTTGCGGAGCAGGTCCAAGCTAGAGGAAGCCAGCAGCGGCACCTCTACGGTGGTGCCTATCAGGTTCGGGTCTTTCAGCACACGGTCCCTCAGTGCATCGGAGGCATTCTTGCTGATCAGGCCGAAGAGTTTGAAGGTTTGCGCGCGGTCGGTCGCGGCCTCCGGGAAGCGCGCGAGAAGGGCATCCTGGATGAGTGCGTTATAATCCGCACCCCGCAGCACATCTTCCGTACGGGCGCCGGTGGGGTCGATCGTCTCGGCTTTGAAGGTGACCGGCAGCGTGATGGTGGTGTACGTGAAGGCGCCGATACCGCTCATGAAGATATTGATGAGTAAGAAGCTCAAGAAAAGGAAGGTGAAGCCCACCGCAGCAAGGCCGAAGAAACGGAAACGGCGCTCTTTGCGATGGCGCGCAGCGATCTGCTTTGCGACCTTGGCGGACGCTATCAACATGTTCTTTTCGGTAGGGTTCGTCGTTGCCATATCAGTCGTATTTCTCGCGGTATTTACGGACGATCAGTAACGCCACGACGTTCAGCGCGAGTGTCACCAGGAAGAGCGTGAGGCCGAGCGCGAATGCCGCTAAGGTTTTGGGGCTGTCGAACTCCTGGTCGCCGACGAGCAGTGTCACGATCTGCACCGTAACCGTGGTAACGGAATTGAGCGGATTCAAGGTCAGGTTCGCGGATAAACCTGCGGCCATCACGACGATCATGGTTTCGCCGATACCGCGGGAGATCGCCAGCAGCACCGCACCGGCAATGCCCGGAAGTGCCGCAGGGATAATGACTTTCTTTACGGTTTCCGAACGCGTGGCGCCCAGGCCCAGCGACGCATCTTTCAGCGAACGCGGGACGGCGTTCATCACGTCGTCGGAGAGGGATAAGATGAACGGTATGATCATGATGCCCATGGTGACACCTGCGGCAAGCGCACTCTCGGAGGCGATATTGATACCCATGGATGCACCCAGATTACGCAGTGCGGGTGCGAACGCCACGACGGCGAAAAAGCCATACACCACGGTGGGGATGCCGGCCAGGATCTCCAGGAACGGTTTGATGCGGTTACGGAATGTTGGCGTGGCGTATTCTGAGATATAAATCGCACTCATCAATCCTACCGGCGTTGCCACCAGCATGGCGATGAAGGTGATCATCAGTGTGCCGAGGAAGACCGGTACGGCACCGAATGCACCCGAACTGCCGGCTTGGTCGGCACGCATAGCCATCTGCGGGCTCCACTGTAAACCGAAAAGGAAATCGATGACAGAAATATGTTTGAAGAAGCGTGTCGCCTCGATCACGACGGAAAGGAAGATGAAGACCGTGATCGATACCGAAAGAAGCGTCGCGGCCCACAGGATCACGCGGCCCCAACCCTCCGCATGGTGACGTGCATGGAACCCGGGCGAGAGGAGCGTGAAAAGCGTGCCGAAACTTGCGCCCGCAACGCCGAGCGTAACCATGGCACGCAGAAAGGTCGTGCTTTCACCGATCTTGCCGAAAATAAGCGTGTACGCAATCAGCATGAGAAGCGCCGGAACCATGGTCCAGAAAAACGCGCAAATGCCATAGTAACCCGGCAGTGCGGCGAGCTCGGCATTGTGCTGTCTGGCTTCCGATACCACGAAACGGCGGGCAAAAACGAAGGCTGCGGCACTTGCGGCGACTAAGATCAGTAGAATAACCGAAACGCTCATTAACATCTGCCAAGTTGGGTGGTTGCTTTTTAAGGAAACCATACCCCCCGAAACGGCATGGCCCTGAATGTGCCAACACCATACGGGTTCTGGTCAAAAAGGCAAGAGCGGCAGCACAGTCATTTCGATAATACGGCGGAAATCGAAATAAGATAAAAGGCTGATATATAGTTATTTATTGCTCAATATCATCCGGTAATGCCAAGATTACCGTAAAGGTGCTGCCTTTGCCGGGCTCACTTTCGATCTCGAGCATGCCGTGGTGGCGTTCCAATATCTGTTTGACGATCGCAAGCCCAAGGCCGGTGCCGCCCACTTCGCGTGAACGAGCCTTATCGACACGGTAGAAACGTTCGGTCAGACGGGGGAGGTGCTCGGCGGCAATACCCTCGCCCTGGTCGCGGACGCTGATCTCGATCACTTCCTTCGCGCCCCGCAGCCATTTATCACGCGTATAGCGGTTCGGCATGCGGCTGCCAGTGATGTTCACGACGCTGTTCTCCGGGCTGTATTTGATGGCGTTCGAGACCAGATTGTAAAATACCTGCTCGAGTTCGCCCTCATCCCCGATGATGCTCGGCAGGCGGCGTTCGAACTTCATACTGAGGCGGATATTCTTCTTCTTCGCTTCCCAGGATAAGCTGTTCTTTGCGGCCCGCATGGTGAGGGACAGCACGACCGGGTCGGTAGGCGGCGTTTGTGAGCGTTTCTCGATCTTGGATAGCGAGAGGAGATCCTTTACGAGCTTGGTCATACGCTCTGCCTGCTCGGCCATGATCTTCAGGAATTTATCCCGCGCCTCTTCATCGTCGCGCGCCGGGCCGCGCAAGGTTTCGATGAAGCCGGTCAAGGTGGTAAGCGGTGTACGGATCTCGTGGCTCGCGTTTGCGACGAAATCGGCGAAGCTTTGCTCCGTGCGGCGGATCTCGGTCACGTCATGCATCGTCAAGATCACCGCGATGCCGCCCGGGGACAGGATCGGAAGGCGTTCGATATGTACGATATAGTCACGGTAGATCGGGTCTTCGAGCACACATTCCACATCGATGCCCCGGCGGGTCTCCATCACCTGTTTCAGGGCCTTCTGTATGGTGGGTTTGGAAATAATCGTCTGGATGGTTTCCGTATAGAAGCGGCCAAATGCCAGCTGTGCTGTGGAATTGGTGCGCACCACGTTCATTTGTTCGTCGAGCATCACGAGGATGTCGGGTAGGCTATCGATCAGAATCTTGCTCTCGGCCAGAAGCGTCTCAAGTTGGTTTTTCCTGTCGTTCCAGGAATGGTTGAGGCGTTCTACGGCAGCCGATAATTCTTCGACGTTGTTCAGGAAGGTAAGGTCTGGCGCCTGGGCTTTCTTATCCTGCGAAAGCTCATCCACATAGCGGGTGAGTGCGGCGAGATTGGCGATGTATGGGCGTACGAAGATGATCGAGAGCAGGAAGATCGCGCCGATGCCCAGTATCGCTTCATTGAAAGTAAGTAAATTGTAGACGCTATAGATCATGAGCACCATGGCCGGCGGCAATACGATGATCGCAGCGCCCTTAAATAGGGTGCGCCAATGGATGGGTGCAGCCTTCTGTTTGCGTGAGCGGCGCAGCCGAAGCATGCAGTATTACGGTATTGCAGTGATGTCGGTGCTTGAGGGGCTCTCTGACGTACCCGCAAGCTCGATCAGCAGGTCGTTGGCACCAAAACCTGCCACGGAATCACAGCCGATCGCGAGGTATTTATGGCCCGCAAGCGCACCGCCCGTGATATTGATGATCTGTGAATCCCCATTGCCAGTACCGCCACTATTGAACGCGCCGTTCACCAATCCGGCTACGGCACTCAAGCTGTCAGCAGTCCCTGCGCGCGGTGTATAAACCGTGCGGTTGATCTCGACCGCAGCGATCATTATCTGGTCGGCTCCGGAACGGAAATCGGTGATGATATCGACACCGTTCGCGACGTTCGAGCCGGTACCGTCCGCATAACGGAACTGGTCGCTGCTGGTGCCGCCTGTGAGGAGATCCGCACCCAGGCCACCGGAAATCGTATCGGCAAGATTGCCGCCGGTGATGGTGTCGGCACCAATGCCGCCGGTCACGCGCTCGCCGCCATCGCTCAGTTTTACCTTGGTTGCGCCGCCGGAGAGCTGGAATATCTCATCATCGGCGGCATGCAGGATCACGGTATGCGTTGGGCTCACCGCAGAAGCATTCACCGTGACGATGGGTGCAGCTTGCGTAGAGCTTGCGAAAATCTCGAGACTGCCGGTATCGGATCGGGAAACCAGTGCATCGTCGATGGCAATCACACCACTCTGCAATTGGATGACCTCTACGCCGGTGACATTGTTGAAAAAGCCGGAAGAGAGGTTCACGCTTACCGGCGTGATCTTGAGCGTGTCGCGCCCCAAGCCACCTTCGATGCGGTCATTCTCGGTAAGTAACGTCACGTTATCCACTTGCAGGATATCGTCCCCCAGGCCACCGAGCATCGTATCGTTGCCCGTGCCGCCGATGATGCTGTCGTTGCCATCGCCGCCGATCAGTAAATCATCGCCTTCTTCGCCTTGCAGCGTGTCGTTATCGAGATTGCCGTACAGCGTGTCGTTGCCTTTGTCGCCTTCGATGCTATCGGCACCCTGTCCGCCTTGGATGATCTCCGCATTCACGCTGCCTAAGATCGTATCGTTACCCTGATTGCCGAACAACTGCACCGCGCTCCCGGCTGCCGCAGTGGCGGCAGAGATGCTGTCGTTGCCAAGATTGCCGAGTACAATGGCGGTTTCGCCCGCGTGGGGAGCGACGATGATGTTATCGTTGCCCTGGCCGCCGTCGATCGTGTCGAACCCGCTGCCGCTTACGATGGTGTCGTTACCTTGGCCGCCGTGGATGCTGTCGTTGCCGATATCGCCGGTGATGGAATCATCGCCCTCATTGCCTTCGACGCGGTTAGCGCCTTGGCCTGTGAAAATGGTATCATTACCCGCATTACCCTGGAGGCTATCGTCATCCGCGCCACCATTGATGTAATCACCATCGGCACCACCAAAGATCGTGTCGTTGCCGACATCGCCCACCAGCGAATCCTGGCCCGCATTCCCTTGCATGAAATCGCTGCCGCCATTGCCGAGGACCGTATCGTTACCGCCGCGGCCGAACATCGCATCGCCACCGCCGGTGCCGTTTAACGTATTCGCGCCATCATCGAGCGCGTTCGTCGAGCCTGCAGGAGGCACGGCGTTGGTGTTATCGCCGATAAAGACCTGACCGAGGCCCGGGAATAGTAAATTGTTGCTCGCAAACGCGTTGAGCGATGTGCCGGTAAGTGTGGCGATAGCCGGCGCGCCGAGCGCCATATCCGCGGTCTTGAATATCTGTACGGTGCCGGAAGTCGGCTCGAGGAACGTGTAGCGTGAAGCCTCGCCGTCCGCAAAAGTGAAAATGATTGAATCGTTGTTTGGATCAAATGCAGTCGTCTTACCTTTAAGACCACTGAATACAAAACTGGCCATACCTGACTCCCTATGTATTGGAAGAACAGTGTAGCGTTTTTTTTAGGTTAAATAAAGGGGTAGGGGGGAGTTATCCACAGATTTCCAGTAAGCGTGGCAAAAATGTATGGTGCCTAGAAAGTGGTCTTGCTACGGATAAAACCGCTGCATGCAAAAAGGGCGCTCCCGTGAAGGAGCGCCCCGTTTGTTTGATATTGTCTAGTGTTAACTAGGCAATCTGTGTTACATCGCCTGCATCGAGGTCAGCGATCGAGACACCTTGCAGCGTCACGAGGTCGATAACCGTAGCAGCAGCCGTCGTAGAGACGTTGCCGCCGAGTACGACTGCAGCAACGTTCACGCCACCAGAGGTGTTAGCGTAAGCAACGAGGAACGTATCGCCAGCGGTAGACGTACCGTTGCCGATGGTGCCGATAGACGAACCACCCGTCAGGAGCAGATCGTCGAAGGCGGCAGCGTTCGCATACGTACCGAACGTGAATTTCACGATTTCGGTGCTCGTAGCTGCGTTCCATGCGCCAGCAGAAGCAACCGTTTGGAACGTCAGGGTGTTTGCACCGGTGAAGTTCGCAGTTGCGTTCGCAGCATCCACAGAAACCATACGCGTGATGTTCGCGCCTGAACCTTCGAGGTCAGACTCGTCGATCGCGAGCGTATCAGCCGTGTTAGCGTTGAAGTCAGTGACGAGGAGGATCGCACCTTCATCTTGTACAACGATCGTGTCGTTGCCAGAGCCGGAGGTGATGGTATCCACTACGTGGTCAGCAGAACCCGATTCGACACCGCGGATGAAGTCTGCACCAGCACCGCCGCTGATGCTGTCCGCACCATCGTTACCGGTGATCGTGTCAGAACCCGTGCCGCCGATGATCGTATCAGCGCCAGAGCTACCGAGGAGCGTACCGTTGACACCGTCAGCGATACCGATTTTGCTAGCACCACCGAGGGTCACAGTGCCAGAACCCGCAACTTTCACCAGGTTTGCAGAGTTCACTGCAGTCGTGGTGGCGGTCAGGGTAAATGCACCGTTCTCGAGAGAGAGCAGGTGGTTATCAGAAGCATTCACTACGTCATCACCGAGGGTGATCGTGGAGTTGCCCGTGAAGGAGATCGCATCGATGCCCGTTACGTTAACGAGGTCAGCAGCCACTACCGTACCGCTGTCCAGAGCCAGGGTATCAGAACCCGTGCCGCCGGTGAATACGTCGTTGTCTGCGTTCAGGTTAGCGATCGTTTCTACGATACGGTCATCACCTGCACCTGCAATCACGGTGTCTTTATCAGAACCGCCGGTGATGGTGTCGTTACCAGCACCGCCATCGATCACATCGAGACCAACAGAGTTGGTGATGCTGTCGTTGCCGTCGCCGCCGAATACCGTGTCGTTACCAGCAGCAGATACGATCGTATCGTTGCCAGCGCCGCCATCGATGGTTTCGTTGCCCGCACCACCCGTGATGGTGTCAGCGCCGATACCACCTTGCAGGTAGTTCAAGCCGGTACCACCCGTGATGCTGTCATCGCCCGCACCGCCGTGGATCGTGTCGTCGCCCGAACCACCGGTGATGGTGTCGTTACCTTCGTTACCGAAAGCGAGCATGTTACCAGCGTGGGTGTTCGATGCACCGTTGATGGAGTCATCGCCTGCACCGCCGAGAACCGTTACGCGATCCGTAGCAGCACCCGCTTCGAGGGTGATACGGTCATCGCCAACGCCACCTTCAACGGAGTCATTGTCGCCGACAGACGTGATGCTGTCGTTGCCTTGACCGCCGTACAGGTAGTCGCGACCAGCAGAACCCACGAGGGAGTCATTGCCTGCGTTACCTTGGAAGTTCACGCCGTCAACCGTGTCAGAGAGAGCCGCACCAGAGAGCGTATCTGCATCGTCACCACCTTGAGCGGTGATGCTGTCAGCCGTAGAAGCGGTGTTCGTGCCAACGATCGTGTCAGAACCAACGCCACCTACGATGGAGTCGATGCCGCCGCCAGCGTTGATGCTGTCGTCGCCTTGACCACCGAATACCGTGTCGTTATCCGCACCAGCGTCGATAGAGTCGTTGCCAACGTTGCCTTCGAGGCGATCGTTGCCAGCACCACCGGAGATGGTATCAGCACCGTCGTTACCGAATACTTTATCGTTGCCGCTGCCCGCCGTTACGTTATCACCACCACCAAGACCTTGGTAGTAGTCAGAACCGCCGGTGAGGGTTACGGTGTTGCCGATATCGTCGATTAACGTACCAGAAGAATCATCACCGAACGTTACGATGCCGAAGCTCGTAGCTTGACCAGCAACGGTGAAGTTGCCTTTCGCGAGCGCCGCGAGCGTGATGCCCGTGAGCGTTACGCTGCCAGTAGCAGCCGTAATCACCACGTTCGCACCGCTTTGCGCGATCGTCAGGCTGTTCGGCAGAATCACCTGATTGTTCGCCACGTCGAAGTTCAGAATATCGCTAGTCGTGAAAGCGACGGACGTGCCTTTTACAGCAGAAAAATTAAAAGTAGCCATTATAAAACCCCTTTTTTAAGTTACTAATTGTATTATTGCGTGACCCGAAAAGGCCTGCACAATTCCATAAATCATCGCAGCTCACACTGTTTTCCTAACTAGCGCAAACGCGACGCTTTATACTTCATCACACATCGTGACTAATATAAAAAACGGTTTATTACAAGCAGTTTTGGCCTATGAATGCAACCCTGATTATGGCATGCCCAGCAAAATAGCCATTTAATGAAAGTGTTGTTGCAAAAAGGATACAAAACTGTGTTCTGTTTGCAATTTTAGCTAAATATACTTTGTAAATAAGCACTTGCGAAAGCGCCGACAGCCCGTTAATAGACGCGCATGCTACGAAAGTTATCCACATGGCTGTCTCAGAACAAATCGCCCCTCGCTAAACTCGGGGGTATGAGTGCCCCGATCGTCGTCGGGGGTACCGGCGGATCAGGCACGCGCGTGGTGCAGGCGCTCCTCTCGGACGTCGGTGTGTATATGGGCAAAGCGCTCAACCAGCCGGGGGATGCCATGCAGTTCGAGCCGCTCCTGGATGAGAAGATCAATCCCGTTCTTTCCCAGGTCCATAGCCTGGACTACACGCCAGACGCGGTCGAAAAAGAATTACGCAAAGAAATCCTGCAAATCATCCATCAAACCGCCGCACTTTATATCGAGGATATGCCGCAGGGCGCGAATTCGGAAGGAAACCCGCGCTGGGGCTGGAAAAATCCCCGCAGTATGTTCCTGCTCCCGTTGATCCACTCGGTGTTCCCAGAGCTGTATTATATCCATGTGGTGCGCGACGGGCGTGATATGGCGTTCTCAAAAAACCAGAACCAGCCCCATAAACATTACCAGGCGCTGTTTAACAAGCCCTACAGCGCCTCCACCCGCGAAAAAGCGGCGGTGCAGGCGATCGAGCTGTGGAGCAAGGCGAATCTGGATACTGCGGCGTATGGCGAAAAACAATTGAAAGAGCGCTATATACGCGTGCGTTTCGAAGATCTTTGCCAGAATCCGGAAGCAGAAGCAGTGCGTATGCTATCGGCGCTTTCGATCCCACGGTCGCCGACCGAAGCGGCCCTCAAATCGGTAGAGAAGCCGACCAGCGTGGGACGATTCCAGGAAGAAGCGGACCTGATTGAAGCCGTAACCAAGGCGGGTCGCGTGGGACTCAAGGAATTCGGCTATCTTTAGCCTTTAGACGGCTTCGGCAAAACCGCATTTCAGTTTGGTGAAAATGCCGTATCCAAAAAGCGACGTCACGACCCCGATGAGATAAAACACCAGGATACCGTGTGTATCCGGCAGCGTACCTTGCAAAATCAGGCTGCGTGCGGCATCGGTCGCGTAGGACAGGGGGTTCAGATAGATATACGGGCGGATGCGCTCTGGTAGCGACGCTGCAGGATAGAATACCGTGCTGAAGAACAGCATGAGCGTGAGTGCCAAGCCCATGCCGTGGCTGATATCGCGCACATACGTGCCGAGTGCCGCAAGCGCCCACATCGCTCCAAGCAACATCAGCGCGAAAGGCAGGAAAACGATGGGTATCAGGAGTGCGGTCGGTTGCAGGCCGCCGGTGGTGAAAGCGACGCCCGCGAGTAAAACCGTCAAGCCTACCAGGTACTGGAAGGCCGCGGCAAGCAGCGCAGAAGCGGGCAGAATCTCCAGCGGAAACACGACTTTTTTCACGAAAGAAGCATTGTCGATCATCAGGCGTGGTGCGCGGATCAAGCATTCACTCGCGAATTGATGCAGGATAAGGCCCGTGAATAACGTGAGTGCAAACGCATGCGTGCCATCACCGCTACCCTGCCAGCGCACTTTCATCACGATGCCGAATACGAAGGTGTAAAGCGCTAGAAGCGAGAGTGGCAGCAGCAAAGACCAGATAAGGCCGAGTGCGGAGCCACGGTAACGCGCTTCAATGTCGCGCATCGCGAGTTGCAGGGTGAGACGGATGCGCTTGGGGCTTTGTGCGAATGGGTGCATCCCAAAGCATTAGCGGTTCGGTCCGTGATTGTTAAGCGAAAATTAACCAACCCCGCCTAAAATGGAAGGATGGCAGATTTTTCACTCCTAGCGCATGAACACTCCAACCGTACGCGCGCGCTCAGCGCGAGTGCAAACATTTATCTCTCTTCCGGCATTATGCTGCCGCTCACGCGGTACCGTGACGATGTTGATTTCATCCTGCGCACCACATCTGAACTGGCGCAGAGTCTTGAGGTGCTCGCGAACCGAGCGTGGGAGCTTGAGCGTAACCCAGCCGGGATTGGATATGCGGATAAAGAGCGTGAGCGCGGGGTGGATGCGATCGCGAATCTCTGCCGCAGGGAGTTTGCCCGCACGATTTCGCGTTGCAACACCGTTAGCAATAAGATGATGATCGATTTCCTGGAAGGTATGGTGAACCTTGGCGAGGAAGAGGTTTGGCAGGAACGGCCGGATGTGCGGGGACTCTTAAGCGAGCGCGCAAGCAACATCCTGGCATTCAACGACACGCTTTTCGACAGGTTCGCCGAACTGATCGATCCTTCCCTGATCCCGTTGCTCGATCAAGAGGCGCCGCAAGCCTTGATGAACACGAGCCAGCAGGTGGCGAACTTTATCATGCTGAACCTGAGTGCGAGCATCTTCGGTGCGGTGATGCAGCCAGTCGATTTCCGCCAGCTCGACAACAGCGAAGCAATCGCAGCGCATTGTGTGGGGCTGTATCTTTACGGTGCTGCACAGAATGGCCCTTACGGCCTCAATGCGACATTCCGTGAGTTCAGGGATGCACACGTCGCCTGGCGCAAAGAGCGCGGGATCAACGATAGCAGGCCCGACCTGCCGGATGACGATGAGGGACAGAGGGCGCGTTAGGATTTAAGCGGCTTTCGACAGACCGATTTTCACGAGTGCGCCATCCATATCAACCTCACTCACATGTTTCAGGCCACTTGTGGCCGCAAAACGGAGTTTTGAGAGCGTTTGCTCTTCGATGAAGCGCTGATTGGCCGTGGCCGCCTGTTTTACGGCATCCGGTGCTTCGATCGCGAGCTCGATACGGTCCGCGATATTGAGATTCGCGTTCTTCCGCGCTTCCTGCACCGCGCGCACCAGATCGCGCGCGACCCCTTCGGCGATCAGTTCCGGCGTGAGATTGAGGTCCAGCACCACGAGCGCATCGTTCGTGGAGAGCGCTTTTGCCGATTTGGCGAATTCCGGTTTCGGCTCGAGATCGAGTGTCGCTTCTTCAGGAAGTAGTTCTTCGCCGCAGATTTCGATGCGGCCATTCGGCAGTTGTTTCCATTCGCCTTTTTTCGAGGCAGGGATGATCTGTTTCATCTTCTCCGGCAGGCGTTTGCCGAGGATGGGGAAATGGATGGAGAGTTTGAAGTTGGCGAAATTCTCCAAATGCATATCACCTTCATTGACGTGCTTCACGTTAATTTCATCTTTAATGATATCGGCAATCGCGCTGCCATAGTCTTTCTTCCAACGCACAGCCACCGCCGCGTCTGAAGTTGCAAGGGTAACCTCGTTAAGCGGCTGACGCACACGCATGTTCTGTTCGTTACGCAGGGCCAATGCCGTCGCACAGATATCGCGGACGCGGTCCATGTCACGGGTCAAGCCTACTTCCTTCGGGAATGCCGACACGTCCGGGAAATCGGCGAGGTGCACGGACTTCTCGCCCGTGAGTTTGGTATAGATCTCCTCAGCGACCAGTGGGATCAGCGAGGCAGACGCTTTCATCATCGTGGTGATCACCGTGAAGAGCGTGTCGTATGCCGCTTGTTTATCGGCATTCTGCTCCTCGCTCCAGAAACGCTCGCGCGAGCGGCGGATATACCAGTTATTGAGCGCCTCGAAGAAATCCTCGATCGCCTTGTAGGCTTCGGGCATCAGGTACGCTGCCATCGACCGGTCAATCTTCTCCACCGCATCGCGGCATTTGGCTAGAATATAACGATCGAGCAGCTGCGCAGAGTCCGTGCTGAATTTCGCCTTCACGCCGTCCGCATTGGCGTACATGGTGAAGAAACGGTAGCTGTTCCAGATCGGCTGGATAAATAAGCGTACCGTGTCGCGGATATCGTTGCCATCCTTGGAAATCAATAGATTGCCGCCGTGCATGATCGGTTCTTTCAGCATGCGGGCGCGCATCGCATCGGCACCATACGTGTTGAACATGTCGTTCGGGTCCGGATAATTCCGGAGGCGCTTGGAGAGTTTCTTACCCTCGGAGTCTAAGATGATGCCGTGGCAGATACAGTTCTTGAACGGTTCGGAATCAAAGAGCGCCGTCGCCAAGACGATCAGTGTATAGAACCAGCCGCGCGTCTGGCCGACATATTCCACGATGAAATCCGCCGGGAAGTGGGCATTGAACCAGTCTTTGTTCTCGAACGGATAGTGGACTTGCGCAAACGGCATGGAGCCGGATTCGAACCAGCAATCGAACACGTCGGAGGTGCGGGTGATGCGGAAAGCGGGGTCTTCGCTATCGGGCGCGGAGAGGGCATCGACGAAGGGTTTATGCAGATCGATGATATGGTAGTGATTCTCACTCGCAGCTGCACTGGTGGGTGCTGGGGTGTCGGCTTTCCGTGCATCGGTATCGCGCCGTCCTCGGGCGAGATAGCCCGCTTCCACCCATTGTTCCTTCTCGTTCTCCGGCATGTGCGGCAGGAAGAAATCCTCGATCTCTTTCAAGGAGCCGAAGGAGAAGATCGCTTTATTATCCGGATTGTTCGAACGCCAGATCGGGATCGGCGTGCCCCAGAAGCGGTTGCGCGAGATCGACCAATCGCGGGCGCCCTCGAGCCAATTGCCCATCTGCCCGTCCTTGATGTGCTCCGGGATCCAGTTGATCTTCTGGTTCAGTGCGACCATGCGATCTTTGAATTTCGTGACCTCGACATACCAGCTCGGGAGCGCGCGGTAGATCAGCGGTTTATCGGTGCGCCAGCAGTGCGGATAGGAGTGTTTGTAATCTTCCTGTTTCACCAGTTGGCCGTTCTCTTTGAGCCACGTGATGATGCGGAGGTTCACGAGCCCGTATTTCGCGAGCTGCGATTCGGTATACGGCTCATTTGCCGATTTCTCGAGTGCCTCGAGGACGTTCAGGCCTTTCAAGGAAAGCTTCGGCAGGTCGATAATATCATCGGTGAAGCGGCCTTTTTCATCGACCGGGCAGATGACCGGGATGTCGTTCTTCTCGCACACGCGTTGATCGTCTTCACCGAAGCCCGGCGCCATATGCACGATACCCGTGCCGGAACCTTCTTCGATGAAATCCGAACCGTCGAGCACGCGGAAGGCATTTTCCGTGTCTTTGAAATAGGGGAACAGCGGTTCGTAGGAAAGGCCGAGGAGGTCGTCTTTTTGAACGTCGATAAGTCTTTTGTGTGTTTTTATATAATCACCTACTATCTCTTCTTCTTTTTCAGAATGGTGATCTGGGAAAAGTTTTTTTCCTTGGGAAGTAGAGCAAATGTAGCAAATCTTTCCATCCTCGCTAATGTGGCCTGAATACCCATTGATTTGACCGACGGCTAGAGCAAGATTTGAAGGTAATGTCCACGGTGTGGTTGTCCACGCAAGGATGTAACAGGCCTCTACTTTGTCGCCCTTTCCCTTTGCATCCTTAATTACGTTTGGAACTACCTTAAATTTAAACGACACCGTGATCGCTTTGTCTTCGCGGTCGCGGTAGGAGTTGTCCATGCGCGTCTCGAAGTTCGAGAGCGGGGTTTCCGCTGCCCAGGAATAGGGCATCACGCGGTGCGATTCGTAGATCAGGCCTTTTTTGTACAGTTCATTGAACGCCCAGATGACCGACTCCATGTAATCGAGATCCATCGTTTTATAATCATGCTCGAAATCCACCCAGCGCGCGGCACGCGTCACCGTATCCTGCCAGATATGCGTGTATTTCATCACGCTCTCGCGGCAGTGTTCGTTGAATTTCTCGATGCCATACGCCTCGATCGCGGCACGGCCGGAGACGCCGAGTTCCTTCTCGGATTCCATCTCGGCCGGAAGCCCGTGGCAATCCCAGCCGAAGCGGCGCTCGGTCTTCTTGCCTTTCATGGTCTGGTAGCGGGCGACCGTGTCTTTCACGAAGCTGGTGAGGAGATGTCCGTAGTGCGGCAGGCCGTTGGCGAACGGGGGGCCATCGTAAAACACGAATTCGTTGTGGTTCCCACGGTTTTCGACGGAGGCGCGGAAGGTGCCTTCTTTTTTCCATGTCTGAAGTGTCGCCTCTTCGATCGAAGGGAGATCGGGCGATCCTGCGACTTCCGGATAATGATGCTTGGGATTCGTCATGCGGGCTTTTCTATAGCGAACCGCAGGCAAATTCAAGGCTATTGCGCATCAAGCGCCTTTTCGATGGCTTCCTTGAGGTCGCCATCTTCCGGTGCGGTGGTGCTGGAGAACCAGGTGATGAATTCGCCATTCTTACCGATCAGGTATTTATGGAAATTCCATAGCGGTTTGCCAAGAAGACCGGCTTTACCGCCCGCCCATTGATAGAACGGGTGCGCCTTCTCGCCGGAGACCTCGGTTTTTGCCATCAGCGGGAAGGTGACATGATGCTCCTTCGCTGCATAATCCTTGATGCCTTTGGCGTCGTTCGGTTCCTGTCCGCCGAAATCGTTCGACGGCACGCCGATCACGACCAGGCCTTTGTCTTTATAGGTGTCATAGAGTTTCTGCAGGCCACTCAATTGCGAACTGAATCCGCACTGTGAAGCGGTGTTGACGACGAGCAGCACCTTGCCGCTGTATTTGCCGAGGCTGACGTCCTTACCGTCGATATCCTTGAAGGTGAATGGGTAGGCGTTATCGGCACTGGTCTCGGCATGTGCGGCGCTGAAAATACAAACGAAGAATAAAAGAAACGTAGAAAAGATACGCATAAGACTCCTTAAAAAACGGTGGCTTCTTTTACCACAATCGCCTTCAAGGTAGCAGGAAGATGCATAAAAAATCCACAAAGATAAACGCGGACCGTGACGACCAGCACCAAACGATACCGGCCGCCACGAGCCGTAGGCTTAGAAATTGAACAGCAGACCGGTCTGGATCACGGTCGCGTCGTTATCCGCGATCGCCGGATCGTTCGCATCCAGCGAGGCTTGTGTCACCTCGACGAACGGCGTCAAACCCGGGATGGCTTTATAATCCACACCCAGTGATACGGCCGAGAGGTCGTTTCGCAGGTATTTGCTGTCGAGGTACGTGACGCTGACACCAATGATACCGGCATCATAATCCGCCCCTAACGCATAATACCCGCCGTCGGGTGTGTCGCTCGTTGCGTGCTGTACGCTCGTGCCCCAATCGCCATAGGCTGCACCCACGGTGAGGCGTTTATAACCGACTTGGGCGGCAAGTTCGTAAGCCTTCAGGTCTTCATGGCCTGGGACTTCTTCGTTGCCGTATTCGCCCACCGCACTTGCCTCTATACGGATATCGCCGAACCGATGTTCGGCGTTGATACCCGCATTCACTACGTTGCCGTACTCGCGGTGTCCGCTTTTGCCGGTTGCCGCCAGGTAGGTGCCCGCATCCCCGCTGTCCGGGATGAAGCTTACGCCCACCTGCACACCGTTGATACGCGGACTGAAATACGAGATCTTGTTCGCATCCTCGGCTGCTCCGTGCATCTCATGCAAGGGAAGCGACGGGGAATGGATGAAGTTCTCGTGCCCGAGATGTGCGGGCGAGTCGCCGTGGCTGTGCCCGCCTGCCGGATCGGCCGGGAAAGCGGTGACGGCGAACCAGTCACCATGCACCCCGCCCGTGCCCCGTGCGAAATGCGCAGGATTCGCACTCAGGCGCGAACCCGCATCCGTGACCGCGCCGGCTTCTGCCCGACCGTAACCGGATTCGACGAATAAGAAGGTTTTGTCAGCATTCAAGCCCTCTTCGTTGAAGTCCTCGGAGACGTCTGCCTCAAGTTCGATCACCGCGCCGTAGGCAAAACCGGCATCCGAGGTATGGCGTACATTCACATGCACTTCGGTGTCGTTTGCCAGGGTGGTATCACGGAACCCACGGTCGATATCCTGACTTACGTGACTTCCGATCACATTCATGAACCCGGTGACGGTGACACCGTCTTTTTCAGGGATCATGACGTGCTTTTGGCTGTGGGCTGCGTGGGATTCACCCGCATGATCCTCAGGGCCATGCGCGTAGGCTGCGCTCGCCACCAACGACGAGGCAGCCAGTAGTACTAGCTTCTTCATAAAAAATCCTATGTGTAAAAATGATTTAGTGGGTTTAAGTGAACTAAATCAGCACCGGTGGCCCGCGCGGGACGGCAGGCGTGGTAAATACCACATGGATGGGTGGCGCCGCGGTCTCGACATAGAAGGCCGGTGCGCTGTGGTCGGGGACATCGATCGCGATCAGGTTATCGGTGGGCGGCGGAAGCAGGTGCGAGAGCGAAGAAAGCACGCACATCGGACAGTGGGGCACGTGACTTTTCGGCACTTTATCCAGATCGGCGATATCGATATAGACGATACCATCCGCCGTACAGATCGGGATCTTGGTCGGGATATCCGTGATGCTCGCATTAATCGGCGGCTTCGGTGCATTGATATGGGCGTAGAACGGCAGCAGCATCCCGATCACGATCAGGGGGATGGTGAGGAACGCCGCGTAATGCGCAACGCCCATGCGGGGAGAGAAAAGCGTCCGTAACATACGTGCACGTTTGTACACGACGGATCAGCGGGTGGCAACGGGATTCTATATGCGACAGGTGCGTGCTAGGAACAAGGGTAAAAGTGATGGGTAAAAACAACCTCTGGTGGTGTATTTGGCGGCGGTTCTGTGAGGGGATCATCCGGTGCGTGTTTCAGCGCCGCTGCCGCATAGAAGCAGAGGATAAGGGGCGAAACCAGCAATACTGCCACAGCAAATACTATTTTCATAAAGACCGTTATGACCATAGCATAAAACCACATTAAATCAACTAAAGGTTGTGTTCTGATATATGCCGCCTCCTGCATCCTTTTCCAGCACTCTTTGCTTGCAAATCCGCCCCAAAGCAGGCTTAACTAGATGCTCCGTCCTACAAAGGGCGGGTAACCGAAAAGACGAAAAAGGAACCAACCCATGAATTCAACGAAAACACTGCTTATTGCCGCGGGCCTGCTCGCCGCGGGCCTTGCTGCCCATAGCGCATCTGCAGAAGATAAAGCGACCGGCAAAATCGAAAAATGCTACGGCGTCTCCAAGGCCGGCAAGAACGACTGCGGCGCGAAAGACAGCTCCCACTCATGCGCAGGCCAAGCGAAGAAGGATTCCGACCCGAATGAGTGGATCGCGGTCCCGGCAGGCCTGTGTGACCGCCTGGTGGGTGGCGTGAAGGCCATCTAATATTCATCCATAAGGTTAATGAGTGGTTGCTGGCCTACGCCTGTACCGGTGTGTAAAGGAGATAAAGGCATCCCCTTTTCAATTGCCGGGTGTCGGCTTAATTCTTCTTTAATACCATATAATTAAACCATTCAGATAAATAAAATGGCGACAGAAAAATCCATAACCCCAGAGCAAAGACTCCCCGGCCGGGGTACCCCCCGGCGGGAAGCGGAAACGCATTTCGCGCCGGTGATAAGTAAAGGCAAGCTCGTGATCTTCGCAACGGGCAGGGGCAAAAACCCCCCACGTAAAGCTTTCGATACCGGTATCGAGGCGGAGGATGAGGCGTCAACCGCCAAACTCGATCCCGTTGCCTTAGCGAATCTGCTCGAGGATAAACTCGGCCACCTGACGCTTGAATCTTCCGATCTTGAACCTAAAACTTCGGAACGGATGATCCATTACATGCTTGCCAAAAAAATGGACTTTCCCTTGCGCCTACTCGACCGCGCCTTCAAGGATAGCGTGGTTTCCCTGCGCGATATCGAATTCACCCATAACCGTTCGGCAGGTACCGTTCGGCAGAACCAGATCATTCGTGTGCGCTATCGTGAGCGGGAGGGATTAAAAGATGCAGGCAAGGATCACACGCTCGTGCGCAGTTTCGGGGTCGAGAGCATCGATGAGAACACCCAACAGCTGATCGCCCGTGCGATTGCAGCAAAAATGTATAAGGCCCTCAAGAAAACGGTGACATTCAGCACCGAGGAATTCAAAGCACTCGTCGAGGGTGTGATTGCAGGCCACAAGCAACATTATGAAGCAGACCGCAGTTCCACCCGCAAGATCGATATCGATCCGAAGAAGGTGGCGATCGGCCCGCTCACGCTGATGGGCCCGTATTTCTCCCCCGTCTCTCAGATCCTGCGAGTAGAGTTCCGCATCAAGCACACGGTGGACAATGATTCGCAATTCTTCTTCCGCGTGGACCGCAGCCTTGGAAGAAGGATGGGCCCTGAAGGCGAATACCCGGATGTGCCCGCTTGGATGCGCGACCGGATTGAGCGTGCTTTCGGGCGGCTTGAGCAAGCGCTCGGCACATTCGTGAAGGAATATGGCCTCGAACAGGAGACAAGGCCGTTTGCGACCTTGCAATCAGAGGGTGGAACAGCGTATAAACTCGCCAAAGAATCCGACAAGGTGCTGTTTGAAGACATTGCCATGGACACCTTGGTGCTGGTGAAAACCCGAATGACCCGAAGAAAAGGACCATCGAAATAGCGTATGAAGGCATTACCCGAACGTTACGATCATAAGGAATCCGAAGCACGCTGGCAGAAGACGTGGGTCGAACAGAAGACCTATGCGTGGAAGAACGATAAGTCGCGTGATCAGACATTCGTGATCGATACGCCACCCCCGACGGTGTCCGGCATCCTGCACATGGGCCATATCTTCAGCTACACGCAGGCGGATTTCGTAGCGCGCTACCAACGCATGAAGGGCAAAGACGTGTTCTACCCGATGGGTTTCGACGATAACGGGCTTCCGACCGAACGCCTCGTCGAGAAAGAAAAGAAGATACGCGCCACCGATTTCATCAAGGAAAAAGGCCGCGAAGGATTCATCGCACTCTGCCAGGAAGTGGTGAAGGATGCGGAGGAAGAATTCCGCAGGTTATTTAAATCCGTCGCGCTCTCGGTCGACTGGGATCAGGAATATCAAACTATTTCCGAAGAATCGCGAAAGATCTCGCAGATGAGTTTCCTCGATCTGTTCCACAAGAACGAGGCCTACCGCAAGCTGCAACCGATGCTGTGGGACCCGGTGGACCAGACCGCGATCGCACAGGCGGAGGTGGTCGATAAAGAACTGCCGAGTGCCGAAAACTACATCGTATTTGGTTTGGTCGATAAAAAGACCGGCGCGAAAGCGGGTGACGTGCTGATCATGACCACGCGACCGGAATTACTGCCGGCGTGTGTGGCGGTGATGTGCGATCCTTCCGATGAGCACAAATATACGAATTTCGATGCGATGACGCCGCTCTTCGGTGTGCGCGTGCCCATCATCGCGGATGAAAAAGTCGATAAGGAAAAAGGTACCGGTGTCGTGATGTGCTGTACCTTCGGCGACGAGACCGACATCCATTGGTGGAAGAAACATAATCTCAACACGAAGATCGTGCTCAACAAATACGGCAAGCTGGATGAAGTAGCACTTGTGGATGCATTGAAAGACGGTGATGCATCGCTCATTGCCGAAATCAAAAACAAGAAATGCTACAACCCCGACCCGAAAAACTTCGGCGCGCGTGAGACCTTGCTCGCGAAACTGAAGGAGGCGGGACTGCTCAAAGAACAAAAACCGATCACGCACGCGGTGAAATGCGCGGAGCGTTCCGGTGCGCCGCTTGAGATATTGCCGACGCACCAATGGTTCGTGAAAGTGCTCGACAAGAAAGAGGCGCTCAAAGCGAAAACCAATGCATGCGAATGGTTCCCGGAATTCATGAAGCTCCGCTGCGAACAGTGGATCGATGGCCTGTCGTGGGATTGGTGCATCTCTCGCCAGCGTTATTTCGGCGTGCCGTTCCCGGTGTGGTATTCGAAACGTTCCGGTGAGGAAGGAAAAATCCTGGTGCCGGATATCGACCAGTTGCCGGTGAACCCGATCAAAGACTTGCCGAAGGGATATACGAAGGATGAAGTCGAGCCCGATATGGACGTGATGGACACGTGGGCGACGTCGTCCGTATCGCCGCAACTCTCCGCGGGTGGCATCAACAAGGATTACATGACGCCGCGCGGTGCCAAAGACAACCGCTTTGCAAAACTTTTCCCTGCCGATATGCGCCCGCAGGCGCATGAGATCATCCGCACATGGGCGTTCTACACGATCGTGAAGGCGCATCTGCATGAGAACGCCATCCCGTGGAAGAACCTGATGATCTCCGGCTGGTGTCTGGCCGCGGATAAAACCAAGATGAGCAAATCGAAGGGTAACGTCATCACGCCGGTGGACCTGATCGAGAGCAAAGGTTCCGACGCGGTGCGTTACTGGGCATCGACCTCGCGTCTTGGCGCCGATACGGCCTTCTCGGAAGATGTTTTGAAAATCGGTAATAAACTCGTCACCAAACTCTGGAACGCGACGAAGTTCGCGAGCATCCAATTTTCGCATCTGAAATCCGAACCGAGTAGCGCCGCGGAAGAAGTGAAGAGCGGCATCATCACCGAGACGCTCGATAAATGGATTCTCTCGCGTCTTTCCGAGACGATCCACAAAGCGGATACGGAATTCGCCCGCTTCGAATATTGCGATGCGCGTGTTGCCATCGACGATTTCTTCTGGAAAGATTTCTGCGACAACTATCTCGAGATGGTGAAGATTCGTGCCTACGGTGGTGAAGGCATTTCCGAGAAAGCGCAGATGAGTGCCGTGCATACGGTCTATCACTGTGTGGAAGCGATCCTGCGTCTTTACGCGCCGTTCGTGCCGCATATCACGGAAGAACTCTACAGCCACATTTTCGATGCCAAACACGCGAAGGTGAAAAGCATCCACGCGCGCGGCAACTGGCCGGACGCGAAACACTATCCCGTGGATGTGATCGCACGCGATGCGGGCATCTTATCCGTCGAAGTGCTGGAGACGGTGCGCCGGTTGAAAGCGGAGAAGAACGTCTCGCTCAAATGGCCGCTCACCGAACTGCGCATACGCGGCAACGAAGCGCTCCTTAAAGGTGCGGCGGAAGATCTACGCCAGGTGACGAACGCTGCAAAGATCGTGGTAGCGGAAGGTGAACTGAGCGTCGATGCGGACTTCGCGGCCGAGAGCGACCAGAAGACGGCGGAAGCTTAGGCCGGACTGAGGTCGTCTGGGCCTTGCTCGCGTGAGATCAGGTTCAGGTACGCATCGGAGATACGCCCCTCGATCATTTTTCCGTGTGTCTGGATGCCCGGATGATAGGTGCGCGGATCGGGCATCGGTTCACCGCCATCGCCCGGATCGATATCGGGGTATTCATCATCTTCGATATAACCGCCGATCACATGTTTATCGAGCTCGAGTGTGAGTGCATGGGCCTCTATATCCGGCACATAAAACAGCAACACCGGCATATTGGATGGATCGCGCATCACACCGCGTACGACTTCGACGGACGCCGCTTCCTCACCCTGGCCTTTCGACCACGACCAACTGTTCGGATCGGACTGTATCATCGGTTCAAAGCCGCAGGCTTTTAAAGGTACATCCATGATCTGGCTTGGGGGTAGATCAGTGATGATGCGGATCACGATCTCGCCGGGCGTTACTTCGGCACGTCCCTCATCATCCCGCGTGTACGAGATCATGCTCTTGCCGCGCGTCACCCCACCGTTCATATAGAATCGTAACATGCACACTTCCCCATCGTTACAAGGTCAGGGTACCATGGGATTCGTTAAGAATTGATTAAAATACTCGCCACTTCGATTGACTGGTTGCACCTAAATGCTAGAGTGCGGCGAATCAGCCCCAGGGGAAACCATGAGCGATATCAAAGAAATCCTGAAACGCCTGCCAAGTGCTGCGAAAGCTGCAGTCGACCAGGCGGCCGAAACCCGCGATATGATGGAAGATGCAGAGTATGCGAAACAATCCTCTCGCATCATCGGTGATGCACTGAAGGACGGATGCGATGTCTTGCAACTCGGGAATGGCGATATCGTGACTTCGGGTATGAAACTCGTCGAGACCCGCTATACGTGGGATGAGAACAAAGGCCGTATGGTGAAAGTATCGGTGAATACCCAGTCGATAAAACCGGAATCAGAACAACACTAAATATTAACCAAGCTCGCGGCCTTCTTGCTGACGAAGCGCAGTATATACGGTGCTGAAGAGGGTATCTCGCCTGAACGTACTTTCCGGAAAATGTTCTGCAAGCAAAGTCTTTACGGCTGCAGAGAGATGTTCTTCCTGTTTATATTTTGCTTTCAGCGTGGATGGCGTTGCATGTAGTTCGAAGGCTGCCACCAATTCATTGGTTAGTTTCTTTACTGCGTCATCGTTATCGATATGTTCGGCGACGATCGAGGTGATACGCTCTTTCAGGTGGTCTGCCTCTGCGCGGGTGCGGAGTTTGCTATAGCCATCGATGAAATCCATTATCTTCATGTTCTGGATCGTCGGAGAGATCACGGGCGGAGAACGCTCGAATTCGTTCTGTATCACACGCAGATCCTGTGCCAGTCGTCTATAGAGTATGTCGGGATTCATGCCATCCGGCACTTCGAGATAGAGCACATCCGAGCCTGCCCACATAGCGCCGTAGCCGGGTATCTGACGCATGGTGGTGAATCCTTCGGCTCGGTATTTTGCTTGCAGATGGTTCATGAGGTAGAATGCCGGTATGGCTTTTTCCCGATCTGCCTCGCTACCAAAGGTATCATGTGTTCCATCTGCACGAATGTTTTCTTGCGTAGCAGAGAATGGCTGCTGAGCAGCATCAAAACCGATGTAGTATTTAGCAGGTATACTGTGAGATTTTTGTGGCACCGAAAGTGATACTTCTATTTTCATCTCTACTTGCGTTTTATCGGGGCGCACGAATACCGTGCGTATATATTCGGAAATACTTCCCGCGGGATCGAACCGCAAGTCGCCTTTACTGAAATCATCCTCCGGGGCGATCGGTTCACCCGAAAGATAGGTGCGCGGAGGTTGTGTCATGGCCGGAAGTTTTTCGAATACGTCCTTGGGTGCAGGAATATCATCATCCGTTAGGTTGAATATGGCGTCGTCTGCCTGGTTCCTGCGTGCAGAAGAAGAGAAGGTTGCGGCGATCTTGTCCCACATGCCTTTCCACCACTCACCCCATCCGCTGAAGAATCCCATTAGCGCCGACCTACCTGCGGGAAGCGGACGATGGTCAGGAAATCCGCGATCGCACTGGTGGAGATGCGCTCCATCTCAGGCCTATCCGGATGGTCCTTTAAGATAGGATGCTCCTCGAACAAATTGTATACGGCACGGCCGAGTTGGCCACCATCTTGGTAGCGCTCGACCTGTACACCCGGATCGACGATCTGCGGCCTGCCCTGTGCTTCGAAGACGAGAATCAACCTTTCGGTGAGGTCCCTTAACGTGCTGCCTTCCATATCGAAACGCATGAGATCGCCCGCGATGCGGTTGGTAAGACTGGTTTCGTGATCGGGATGCATCGCGATACGCCGGGCATGGTCGGTGCGGTAAAAGGCCTCGCCGATAATATGCTGTGTTGCGATAGGGGTGCGGCTTGCCTCGTTTTCGATGGCGCGGAGTACACCCACCACTTGCGTAAAGGCTTCATCGGCATAGAGCGCGCGGGGGTGGGTGAGCAGCATTTGGTTTTGACTAAAGGGAGCAACACCGGAATTGATCGATGCCTGATCAGGCATAACGAAGGCAATCTGGTATCCTAGGGCTTCGAGTTTTGCCCCCAAGATGCTTATGACATCCGCGGCTAAGGCAGTCTTACGCAAATCGGGCGTATCGGCGCGATTGTGAAGTTCATCGTTTCCCGAGATGGGGCGATGCGCGGCATCCACATTCTGCAAACCGGCACGTACGAACACGGCGTTCTTATACTCCGAACCCTGCGCGCGTTCATTCGGTTGGTTGAGCCGCACCTGGATCTCGACAGTTGTGAAGATAGGCTCTTCGCTGCCGGGTGGGTGGATACGCACTCGGATGAACTCCGCATGCTCCCGCACCGGAGGATGGAAGAACTGGCTGAAGGACTTTCGTATACCCATAGGCTTTTAAGAATAACAGTCCTTGATTAACAAATGGTTAAACCATCTGGTTCCACTTTTAGGCTTGCGAAAAGGATGATTGTTGCTTAAAGAGAGCGTTTCCAAACAAGAGGCACGCGCTATGGCACAGAAAAAAACATCCTCCAAGGGCATCAAAAAAGTCGTTCTCGCGTATTCCGGCGGGCTTGATACCTCCATTATCCTGCACTGGCTGAAAGAGCACTATAACTGCGAGATCGTGACGTTCACGGCGGATCTCGGCCAAGGGGGTGAACTCGAATCCGCGCGCCGCAAAGCCAAACGCATGGGTATCAAAGAAATCTATATCGAGGACCTCCGCGAAGAATTCGTGCGTGATTACGTGTTCCCGATGTTCCGCGCCAACACCGTATATGAAGGCCAATACCTGCTCGGTACCTCCATCGCCCGGCCGCTGATCGCCAAACGCCAAGTGGAAATCGCGATTGAAACCGGTGCCGACGCGGTATCGCACGGTGCTACCGGTAAGGGTAACGACCAGGTGCGTTTCGAACTCGGCTATTATGCCCTGAAACCGGACATCAAAATCATCGCGCCGTGGCGCGAATGGGACCTCGCTTCCCGTACCCGTCTGCTGCAATATGCACGCGAACGCCAGATCGAGATCCCGCGCGATAAAGAGAACGAGCCGCCGTATTCAACGGATGCGAACCTGCTCCACATCTCCTATGAAGGCCGCGTGCTCGAGGATCCGTGGAAAGCGCCGCCGGAAGATATGTTCACCCGTTCCGTCTCTCCGGAGAAAGCGCCGAACAAACCCGAGGTCATCGAAATCGATTTCGCCAAAGGCGATCCGGTCGCGATCAACGGCAAGAAACTCTCGCCGGCCGCACTCCTCACCAAACTCAATGAACTGGGTGGCAAACACGGTATCGGTCGCTTGGACATCGTCGAGAACCGGTATGTCGGCATGAAATCCCGTGGTGTCTATGAAACGCCGGGTGGTACGATCCTCTTGGACGCACACCGTGCGATCGAAAGCATCACGCTCGACCGTGAAGCGATGCACCTGAAAGACGAGCTGATGCCTAGGTACGCGAAACTCATCTACAACGGTTACTGGTGGTCACCGGAACGTCGTATGCTGCAATCCGCGATCGATCTTTCACAGGCCAATGTCACCGGTACGGTACGTCTGAAACTCTACAAAGGCGGCATCACCGTGCTTGGCCGTAAATCACCGAAGAGCATCTACAGCCAAGAGCATGTGACGTTCGAGGAAGATTCCGTTTACGATCAACGGGATGCACAGGGTTTCATCAAATTGAATGCCCTCCGTCTGCGCCTTGCCCGTAAATAGTTGAAAAGGACGATTCTACGCTAACCAATCGTTAACCTTTACACTCTATACTGTAAGCATAATTTACGTGTAGACGGTATGGCAACGAACGGTCGTTTAGCGGGAGAAAAGCAAAAGGTGCTCACGCACCTCCGGCTTCTGCTTGACCGCAATGCGGAGGGAGTTACGGCTCCAGATGCTCCGCCCACCTCTTCGGTCACCCGCCATGACGGATGGTTCGAGATCGATGCCGAATCTCCTCGGATGCGTTATGCGCATGTGGCGCCTGAAATCTTGGTACGAGCGCTTGCACACCTTCTCGATATCGAATTCGTCGAAGGTGAAAGACTCCATCGTCGTATCGAGGATCATGAACGCACAGCAGAATGCGAACCCGAAGATGCGCGTCTTTATGTCATCTCCCATGGAGCAATGGCGCTCGACATGCGCCCGACGCCGGGCGGGACACGGACGCAAATCTATCTACCGGACAGCTTGTTCACGAGCCCGTTTGCCATCGAAGCGTTGACGGAAGTAAGTTGCGCAGCGCTCGATGCTGCAGTGGATCGTATCGCACACTGGACCAAACATCACCCGCATGAAGAGTGGACGGAGCGTCGCGCTAAACGGGGTGAAAGAGGCGCTACGTCGCGTGGTGGTGACAACCCCCCGTTTATTAGGTAGGGGCGCTTGATGCAAATAAACAAACACGTCCTCTTGAAATTACGCGAACTGCTCGACAGGGCGGATTCACCGCTTGATATCTATCTTCCGCAGGTGATGGATGGGTCGGTAAAGGACCGGACGAAACTCGAACATGACACAGCGCTCGGTATAGAAGACCTGCGCCCAGTAGGTCAGCTGCGGTCTTCGGTGGGCCGCACCGATAATTGGTTTGAAATTCATCCCACCTCTCCGTATTGCCGGCATCGATTGGAAAATCCACTGGTGGTAGCGGGGGCCTTGTGCACCCTGCTTCACGTATTTTTGTCGCACGACCAAGCTTTGAAAGAAGTGATTGCCGGGCATGCAGCAGCGTTAGGTATCTCGCTTGAACAAGCGCGCGTCGATGAGATCGGACTACGTACTAACATGGGTGCGATCATGCTCGAGACCACCAATATGCAAGGTCAAACCCGCGCACTTCCGAAGATCCTGGTGAGCGAACGTCTCTTCATGACCGAGACGGAAAAAGAAACCGATGCATACAGGCGATTGATGAACATCACGCCGCTCGAGATGGTGAATACGGTGGAGGGCTTGAGGGCTCGCTTCAAAGGCAGGCCGGAAAGAGGGCAAGGATAATGCCGCTACTCACACCCTACATACGCATCTTCGAGAAGCTGAGCGAATTGTTCGATCGCGAGCCCGTGAAATTCAATCCCGATGGCAGGCCGGATCCTGGGATGAACGAGCCACTCGACCCGACCGACACCTCGCTTCCGTTTGATTTATCGGAAGACCATGTGCGCGCAAAAGAGCTGAACAGTGTACTGATAGGTCCCTATGTCGCGGGTGATGAACCGGATATCATCGTCGGCTACAACCCCAACCATGCAGACGATGACCAAAGCACGGTTTCCTGCCGTGACTACGGATTCGAGATACATCTCCGGCGACCTTGTTCTGAATTGAACGGTTACCCCGCAGAGGCCATCGGATATGCACTCGCCAACCAACTTGGCATACCGTTCCGCACCTCAGCGGAACTCGATCAGATGATAAGGGATCAAAGGATGCTCCGCGGCAACATCAATGCGAGCCAGGCACGGCTGGAGTTGTTCGAGGCAGAGTGTGCCATCCTTCAGCATGAACGTCAGGCGGGCGTGCTCATCATACCCGATGTGGTGGTGCAACACGTGCTCTATGCCGATAATCGTCTGCACACGATCGATCGCGCAGAATTCATCCGCTCCGTAGGACAACGTGCGCAAGAGATGAGAGATACGCGCGGTGGGCCGTTCGTCGGCTAAGTCCTGCATTGAAAAAGGCAGACGACTACCGCATAATCGGTGGATGCAGCAGAAACGGAACCGCAAGAAATCCAAGAAGCAAGAGCCTAAACCCACCCATCCGTGTGAATGGGAAGGATGTACGCTCATGGGGGAATTCCGTGCCCCGAAAACCCGGGTACGCGATGACGGTACGCGTCCGGAATATTATTGGTTCTGCTTAGAGCATGTGCGCGAATACAACGCCAAATGGGATTATTTCAAAGGACTGACGGAAGCCGAAGCCCTCCATTTCCAAAAAGAAGCGGTGCACGGGCATCGCCCGACCTGGAAGACGACCGACCGTGTGGCAAAGAACGTGCAGAAATTGCGCGAGGCAGTGGAGCGTTTCAGTGGCGGCTTCAGCCACTTCGGAACGCAGAAAAAAGAACGCAGTGAAAGTCGGCCGATCTCGAGCGAAGAAAAGCGATCGATGGAAACCCTCGGGCTTTCCTATCCGGTGACGCTTAAGGAAATCAAACGGCGCTATAAAGAACTCGTGAAGCAATATCATCCGGATCTAAGCGAAGATAAAGCGCACGCGGAAGAGCGTTTCAAAGATATCAGCCAGGCTTATCACTATCTCGCCAAATCCGGATTGTTCCAGTAGGAAGCGATGCAAAAGAACCCCTCCTCGTTCATCCGTACACTCACACCACCGCGCGGTATCGCCGCACTCGGTGTGCTGGCACTGCACATCACTTCGACAGAAGCGGCCATCAGCTATCCGCCGTTCGTTAAGAACCTTTACCTGTGCGTGGACTTTTTCTTTATCTTAAGCGGCTTCATCCTGATGCATGCCTACTCCGGCCAGTTCAGGCATTCCGTAAAGAAAAATGCCTACAAGAAATTCATGATCGCACGCTTTGCGCGCATCTATCCGCTGCATTTGACCGGAATCGCCCTGATAATGGGAATGGAGATATTGCGTATAGCCTTCATTCGGGCCGGCTATATGAGTACGAGCGGGCGCGAGGCTTTTACCAATATGTACGATCTTAAATATCTGCCGCTGCAGCTGACATTCATGCAGGACTGGACATATAGCAGCGCGCTCAGTTGGAATGGTCCTAGCTGGTCGATTGCCTGCGAATGGCTGGTGTACATGATCTTTCCCTTCACCGTGGCATTCATCCATACATCCAAAGACTGGATGCGCCTGGCTGCCATGGTGCTGATTATCGGTGGGTATTATGCACTCTGCATGTACCATCCCGAACATAGTCTCGATATCGTCTACGGGTATTCGCTACTGCGTACGGCACTCGGCTTCTTTCTCGGGACGATCCTATATTGCTATTACCGCGATGCACGCTTCAGCATCCTGCACAGCGACACCGTGCTTGCGGGAATCATGGCTTTCTCCTTTTGGTCATTATGGCACGGGTATGACGTGCTGACAGTATGTCTTCTGGCATTGATCGTTTTCGGTTTAAGTGCAAATAAAGGCATCTGCCACCGTATCTGCGAGACCCAGCCGGCCCTTTTTCTGGGCAATATCTCCTTTGCGATTTACATGGTGCACTGGCCGGTTATCCTTCTGGTTGCACAATTAGGTCGCCTGTTTTTTCATGTCGAACCTAAAGATTTTTCGCCATATCAAGCCTATATCTTCATAGTAGCCGCCTTCAGCATCACGCTGATACTCGCCGGGCTCGCCTACCACCTGATTGAGATGCCGACACGAAACTATTTACGTAAAAGATTTGCGTAGGGCTTGCCCTCACTCCCGCTTGGGATTATGAAGGAAGCGTGCGGCGTACAAGAGAAGGCCGCGGTAAGGGATCATATGACAAAGAAGCCAACCAAAAACGACAGTAAATCATCTTCCGGTTCTGAGAGGGCGCATGCGGATAAAGGTAGCGCCAGAACGGTAAAACTTTCCGTACAGGACATCTTCGGTTTCCCGAGTAACCTGCAGGTGGAAGGCTTTGCGGAACGTACGGAGTTCGTACCGGAGATCGACGAGGCCTATCACTTCGATCCGGAGACGACGCTTGCGATCCTGGCCGGGTTTAACCACGATCGCCGTGTGCTCATCCAGGGCTTCCATGGCACCGGTAAATCGAGCCATATCGAACAAGTGGCGGCGCGCCTCAACTGGCCCCTGATCCGTATCAACCTAGACGGCCATGTCAGCCGTATCGACCTGATCGGTAAGGATGCGATCGTGCTCGAGGAAGGGAAGCAAGTCACTAAATTCCGCGAAGGCTTCCTGCCGTGGGCGATGATCCATGGGGCGGCGGTCGTATTCGATGAGTACGATGCCGGACGCCCGGACGTGATGTTCGTGATCCAGCGTCTGATGGAATCGAACGGCAAACTGACGCTCACCGACCAGAACCGTGTGATCCATCCGCATCCGGCGTTCCGCCTGTTCGCGACTGCGAACACGATCGGCCTGGGCGATGCAAGCGGCCTCTATCACGGTACCAACCCCGTGAACCAAGGCCAGATGGATCGTTGGAACATCGTGGTGAAACTGAACTATCTGCCGGCGGCGGAAGAAGAGAAGATCGTGCTCAAGAAAGCACCAAGCATGGACAACAAAAATGGCCGTGTGCAGGTGAGGTCGATGGTGGCACTCGCGGCGCTTACGCGTGAAGGTTTTGCGGCGGGCGATATCTCGACAGTGATGTCGCCGCGTACGGTGATGAGCTGGGCGGATAACTACCAGATCTTCGGCGACATGGAAAAGTCCTTCCGCATGACGTTCATGAATAAATGCGATGAAGCGGAATACCCGGTGATCGCGGAATATTATCAGCGCTGTTTCGGTACCGCGATGCCGGAACTGCCGAAACCGGCTGCAGGCGGACGTATATAAACCATGGATGAGCGGCTCAAAGAATCGCTCAGTGGAGCCTTCCGTGCGCTATCCGGCGACGAGAAAGCCGACGTACAGTTCTATAGCCGTCTACGTATGGGCCCGCAAAGCCCGCTTCCGGACGCGCACTATTTCTCCGATGGCCATCGCGTCAGCGTTTCTGCCTCCGACGGCCTCGCACCGGAAGACCTTGCCATACTGCGTGGTGTGATGGATGGCGTGGCGCTCCGTGCCCATCACCACGATCAGAAAACGCATGATAAAAACCGCAAAGACGGTTCCGCCGGACAACTGCTCGATCGCTTGGAACAAGTGCGCGTTGAGGCACTCGGTGCAGAAGCGATGCAGGGTGTCGCGGACAATATCGATGCCCGCCGCCGGAAAGAATTCACCGCCCATGGCTATCACGCGAAAGAGAACATCAAAGACATGCCGATCGTAGAGGTCAGTGCGATGCTGCTCTGGCATACGCTTACGGGTAGGCCGACCCAGGATTTTGAACGCGCGGCCATGGATAGCTGGGGCAAAATTCTTGGTCGCAAGATCGAAGAAGATTTATCAGGCTTAAAGGCACTTACACACGATCAGCAGGCCTTCGCCGATGCCATCAACCGCATGGTGCATAAGTTCGGGTTCGCCGATACGGCGCAAGCGAACGAGCAGGGTGAAGCACCCGATGCGATGACGAGCAACGAACAGGAAAAATCGGAAGAAGAAGCCGAAGGCGAGATGCCTAAACAAGGTGAGTCGGGTGCAAGCGCACCGGAGGCAGGAGCACAGCCGGAAGCCAAAGCCCTGAAGAAAAAAGAATTGCCGACGGATGCAGAGCTGCAAGGTGCAGAGGAGCCGGGAGGCGGCGAACGCCCGCCGGCCAGTGAGTCGGCAGAATTTTTCCCGTACCGTGCGTTCACTACGCAGTTCGACCGCACTGTCCGTGCACGTGAACTGGTGACGCCGTCGGAACTGACCCAACTTCGTATGCAGCTTGATAAACGGTTGGCGCTCCTCACCGATATCACCAGCAGGCTGGCTGCCAAGCTGCAACGCAAACTCATGTCGCGCCTGATGCGTTCGTGGAAATTCCATATGGAAGAGGGCATCATCGATGCGGCGAAACTCACGCACATCATTACCGATCCCTCCTATTCCTACGTCTACAAAAGCGAGAAGGAGATCGAGGATCCGAACACGGTGGTGGGACTCTTGATCGACAATTCCGGCTCGATGCGCGGACGGCCCATCACGGTCGCGGCGCTCTCGGCCGATATCCTGGCGCGTACGCTCGAGCGCTGCGCGATCAAAACGGAAGTGCTCGGTTTCACCACCACCGATTGGAAGGGCGGTAAATCCCGCCGCCTCTGGATGGAGAAGGGGGGGCACGCAAACCCGGGCCGCTTAAATGACCTGCTCCATATCATCTACAAGAAAGCGGATGAGCCGTGGCGTATGGCACGTAAGAACCTGGGCTTGATGCTGAAAGAAGGCCTGCTCAAAGAGAACATCGATGGCGAGGCGCTGCTCTGGGCTGCAGGTAGGTTGGCGGTCAGACCCGAGAAACGCAAAATCCTGATGGTGATATCGGACGGTGCGCCGGTCGATGACAGCACCTTGTCTGCCAATGCGGGCGATTATCTCGATTATCATCTGAAGCAGGTGATCGCCGAGATCGAACAAGCGGGTGAAGTAGAGTTGCTCGCGATCGGTATCGGTCACGACGTGAATGCGTATTACCGCCATGCAGTGACGATCCGCGATGTCGACCAGCTCGGCGATACGATGATCGCAGAACTGGCGAGGCTCTTCGAAGAAGGGCGTGAGCGCGTTCCCTTCCGCCGCCGCGCTTCCTAAGCGCGGGGATGGGCCTTCGTATAGGCTGCGAGCAAGCGCGCGCTATCCACATTCGTGTAACGCTGCGTCGTCGATAAACTCGCGTGGCCTAGCAACTCCTGTATCGAACGAAGGTCGGCGCCACCGGAGAGTAAGTGTGTCGCAAAACTGTGCCGGAATGCATGGGGTGTGGCATTCTCTGGCAGCCCTAAACGAATACGAAGGTGTTTCAGCTGCGTGCGGAACACGGGCGCTTGCAAGGCCTTCCCCTGCTTGCCGACAAAGAGCGGGGAATCATTGCTGAAAGGATAGGGGCAGGAAGTAATATAATCCGCCAAGGCGTCTTTGATGAGCGGAAGCAGTGGCACGATCCGCTCCTTGTTGCCTTTGCCGCGCACTCGTAGCGTTTCATTCGTTGGGCGGTCGCTGTAGCGGAGCGAGAGCGCTTCACCGATGCGCAGCCCCGCACCATAGAGCAGCAGTAACAGCGCGGCATCCCGCTTCCCGACCCAGGGTTCTTTTGCTTCTTCGGCGATCTCTGCCACGGAAGAAAGGGCCAGATGTTCCGGCACGGCTTTGGGTACGGCTTTACCGATCTTGGGATTACGGATATTGGCGATAGCGGCATTTTTGAACAGGCCCTTTTTCTCGCCGTAGCGGAAGAAATGGCGGAGCGTAGAGAGGGCGCGGGCGGTTGAACTTGCTTCCATCTTTTTCTCCGATTTCCGCCAGGCAAGCCAGGCACGGAAATCGCGCACCTCAAGCGAACCGAGCATCGCCTCTGTCGGCTCTTCGCTACGGTAGGATTTCAGGAAGGTAAAGAAGGTTTGGAGATCGTTCTGATACGCGAGCACCGTATTGGGTGAGAGACGTTTCTCTTCCGCAAGCGAGGTAAGGAAATGGCGAGCGCTATCCATCAGCATAGGCTGATGATAGCATATTACAGAATCGATTGGCCGGTTTTCTTCCAATCTGCCATGAAGGACTCCAGGCCCCTATCGGTCAGCGGATGTTTGATCAGTGTGCGAAGCACCGAAGGCGGGATGGTGGCGACATCAGCACCCATCATCGCGGCCTGCACGATATGGCGTGGGTGGCGGGTGGAAGCGACCAGGATCTGTGTTTCGATCGCCGGATATTGTTTGTACATCTGTTTGATTTCCGCGATGAGACCCATACCTTCCTGGCCAATATCATCAAGACGGCCTACGAACGGGGAGATGTAGGTGGCGCCGGCTTTTGCCGCCAGCAACGCCTGCGCAGCAGAGAAACAGAGTGTGACGTTGGTTTTTACACCGGCATCGGTGAGCGTGCGGCAGGCTTTCAGGCCATCGGTCGTAAGCGGCAGTTTGATCACCACGTTCTTCGCGATCTTGGATAGGACCTTCGCCTCTTTCAGCATGGTGGGCGTATCGAGTGCAGTGACTTCTGCGGATACCGGCCCTTTGACGAGTGCGCAAATCTCCGCCACGACCTCAAGGAATTTGCGGCCGGATTTCGCGATCAGCGACGGGTTGGTGGTCACTCCGTCCAGAATGCCCATTTCGACAAATTCTTTGATTTCAGTAGTATCGGCTGTATCGACAAAAAATTGCATGGCATCGCTCCGTTTTTTGCACATACTAGGCAGACGGAATGGAATTACAAGACCTAAAAATGCAAACGAAACCCCTATTCGCCGAAGTGTTGGTGCCACGTGCAGTCGATGTGCCGTTCACCTACGGCGTTCCTGAGGGCGCTATTCTCCACGCAGGGGATGTGGTGGACGTGCCTTTTGGCCGGGAACGCATCTGGGGTGTGGTGTGGAAACTCACGCGTGAACGACCCGACTTCAAGAACATCAAACACGTGGAAGCGGTATTCGAAGGGGTGAATATTTCGGAGCGTATGCGGCAATTCGTGGACTGGGTCGCGGAATATACCCTATCGCCCCGCGGCAATGTGCTCGGGATGGTGCTCTCGGTGCCTAAAGTATTCGAGCCGATGAAGCGCAAGACCAAACCACTGACGGTGGCCCCGGCCGAAACGCCGAACGTGCCCACCTTATCCCCGGCGCAGAAAAAGGCCGCAGATACACTGGTCGCTGCGGTCGGTGCCGATAAATATGCGACGACGCTACTGGAAGGCGTCACCGGCTCGGGGAAGACCGAGGTGTATATGGAAGCGATCGAAGCGGTGATAAAGAAAGGCAAGCAAGTGCTTCTCCTCATGCCGGAGATCGTGCTCACGGCACAGATGAAACAACGTCTGCAGGCGCGCTTCGGGGTGATGCCGACCGAATGGCACTCTCACCTGACGCCCAAAGCACGGCGGGAGCACTGGCAACAGATCGCAGGCGGAGAGGCAAAACTCGTGATCGGTGCACGCTCGGCATTGTTCCTGCCGTTTAAATCACTCGGACTTATCATTGTCGATGAAGAGCATGAAAGTGCTTACAAACAGGAAGACGGCGTGGTGTATCACGGCCGCGATATGGCGGTGGCGCGCGGATATCACGAGAAGATCCCGGTCGTGCTTGTTTCCGCTACACCCTCGCTTGAGACGATGTGTAATGTCGAAGAAGGAAAATTCACGAAACTCCATCTTCCTGAACGTCATGGGGGTGCTGAGCTTCCCGATATCCAGGTCATCGATATGCGACAAGAACACCTGGAGATGAACCATTGGATTTCCCATCCGCTGAAAGCGGCGATCGCAGAGGCCTTGAGTAAAGGAGAACAGGCATTGTTGTATTTGAACCGTCGCGGTTACGCGCCCCTCACGCTTTGCCGTGCATGTGGACACCGTATGCGCTGCCCGCATTGTACTGCGTGGCTGGTGGAACATAAAAAAACCGGGCGCCTCCAATGCCACCACTGCGGGTACCATGCGCCGATGGTGGATACCTGCCCTTCGTGCGGCGAGCACGATTCGTTGATCGCGTGCGGCCCGGGTGTGGAGCGGCTTGAAGAAGAAGTGCGTGCGATTTTCCCCGATGCGCAAGTGGCGGTGATGACGAGCGATACCCTCGATAACCCGGAGGAAGCACGCACGCTCTTAAAGAAAATACTGAACCGCGAGATCGATATCATCATCGGTACGCAGATGGTGACGAAGGGACATCACTTCCCGCATCTGACACTCGTAGGGGTGGTGGATGCCGACGTAGGCTTAGAGGGCGGCGATCTTCGCGCGGCAGAGAAATCGTATCAGCTTCTCCACCAGGTGGCGGGGCGTGCAGGACGGGAAGGATTAAAAGGCCGCGCGATGGTGCAGACCTACGCGCCGGAAAGCGGACTCATGCAGGCACTCAGAAGCGATGACCGCGCCGGCTTCGCAAGCGGCGAGAAACGCGCACGTGAACAAGCCGGTATGCCCCCTTACGGCAGGTTGGCGGCACTCATACTTTCCGGTGCGGATGAGCAGAAGGTAAAACGCGCCGCGATCGACATGGTGAAAGCGGCGCCGCGTAAAGACGGTGTAAAGATTCTGGGGCCGGCACCGGCACCGCTGGCATTGCTCCGAGGCAAATACCGGTACCGCATCCTGGTGAAAGCGGGCAAGAAAACGGGGCTTCTGCAACCGCTTATCCGCGAGTGGGCCGCAGGCCAGAAGCTGCCCTCGACCATCCGCATGAAAGTGGATATCGACCCTTACAGCTTCATGTAACATATTGATCTTTTGACGTTAACCATTTGTTAATTCGGTTTTGGTATGCTTTTCGAAGGAGATTTTCATGACCAAATTTATGGAATTCGCAGCCAGGGTCTTTGAGGGCTGCCTTGAAATGGCAGATGATATTGCGACCGAGATCGAAGGTATACCGGGCTATGATATCGGCTTTGAGAACGATGATGCGATACCCGGCGATAATCTGAGCCCCGAAATAGCATCGACAGTTGCAGAACTGATCGAGGGCATTCGCACGGTTACATTCAACGACCGGTCGCCGGTCGCGGCAGAGAATATCATGGTGATTGAGAACACCAATGACTTCCGTTTCTTCGTTCCCGCGGAAGACACCACAGCACTCGAAAGAATGTATCGTACGGCAAACACTTTGCCCGTGTTTATCGGCAAGGTTCTCGAGGGTATGGAATCCGAAGCAGAAAGTGCGACGGCACGGCCATTTGTACTGCCTGCGGCCAACCAGGATGCAGCGACGGGGTTCGTGCAGATATTCAGAGCACTCGCAGAATACCACATGTCAGGGCTTACGGATGACGACATCCAGATTGGAGAGACGGAGGATGATGACGGCACTACGCTCTATACGGTGGTGGTGAAACTACATGTAATGTACGGTATCGCGAGGGAAGAAGGCTGGCTCGATAGAGCCAAAGAGCATACCGCTGAGGAAACACTCGTTTTTCCTGCGCCAGAAGTGATCGAGGCAGGTAAGCCGGAGAACATCTTAGAGAAAGCAGCACTCGTGGCAGGACAGACCTATTTCCATTACGGGCGTGCCGGTAAGAAGCATATGGAGGGCAGCAATCCGTATCAATTGACGGTCGATAACGATAAGTTGTCCGAAGAACTCGACAAACTTCATATCGATTCTTCGCGCCAAGCGGAAGCAGTCGCCAAAGTGCTCGCATGCGCGATGGCAGTGTTGCTACAGAAAGATGAAGACTGGTTGAAAAAGACGCATCCAAAAATGTGGAAGGCGAAATCAGAAGATATCTACCGCTTCACGCTGCCTACTTCAGAACTCGCCACCGTGAAGAATACATACGAAACGATCGCTAAGCTCTGTCACACGTTGCTTGATACGTTGCCCGGTGATCCAGGCTATGCGCGTAGGGACGAACTCTCGACAATCAAATTCGAAGATATGGATGCTGCGAAAGCGTGCGGACATCTGCTGTCTGTGCTCTCACACTATTATCACATCGATATCGAAGGTGAGATCAAGGTCGGCACGCTTTCGACAGGCGAAGGTGTGACGCCCATTATTGAACTCAGCCAACGGAAACTGGCAGAAATATTGGTTGCGGATGGTGTGATGGAAGTCCCCGTAAAACACCTGACGGAAGGGGAGCGCGAAGCAGTCATCGTCAGCTCGCTCAAACTGCTGAAGCAGTTGATGGAGAAAGAACAGAAAATCGGCAAAAGTAACCTGCGGAATTGATGTTGTGCCTGAAACCCTCGTCAAACTTGAAAAGGCACTACGCGATAAGATGAAGTCCATCGAAGAACGCGGGGGCGTCACCCTCTCAGCCTCGCGGACCCTGACACTCGATCTGGCTGAGGAAGAAGGCAAGACGGTATTTGCGATGATAAAGGGTTACTACGCCGCAACCGGAAGGCCAGACCTTGAAGAACAAGTGCGGTTGCGTTCCAGCGGCGCTAAGACCGATATCGTGATGCCAGTGAATGTGGTGGATACGTATGAACACATGGCGGATATGGTATCGCACACGCGCCAGCTCCTCAAGATGAGCGATGATCCGCTCGAACGCCTGACTGCAGATACACCCAAAAAGGTGAGCCTAGAATACCCAGAGCGCAAACCACAGGTCGTCAGGGTCGCAAACGAGACCGAAGCGAATATCGTGCAAGTACTTACTACAACGCTTGCCATGCATCATCAGATACCCATAGAAGACGGAGCGCTTTACACAAAGCAATACCCGCAGTCGGATGCAGTGGCGGTGCATCTGAAGGATGAGGTGGTGGATCAAATCCGCCATGCCGACCGCGATCGTGCGAAAGACGGTGAAATCGACCTGATGAATTCCGACAGGCATTATCTGCCGTTCAAGGAACCCGTCCTGTTCACTATCGAGCAAGTGCTCGACACCATGCTTGAGATGGGTATCGAGAAGAGCAGGCGTTTCAGCTTCCCCGTGGCCAATCATGTCCAAGGAAAGATCATCGCAGATATATTCCAGTTCTGTATACCCGTGAAGAAAGGCTATGCGCTCGATATGAACGATAGCGCGGGTCTGGAGGGAGGCGATCTGCCGGATGGTGCGGTAGCATTCGAAGATCCGCCGGAGCAGGAACCCGAGCGGAGAGAACCCCCGGACAGTACGTGGAATAGGGTTTCCGCGCATCAGGAACTGGAATTCGCGCAGAAGCAGAATGTGAGGAATATACGCGCACGCTTGTGCCGTATCCGTGACATGCTTTTCAACAATCCAGAGATGGTTGTGAAGCACGATGACCAGGTCACCCTTCCGATCCGTGGCATGGATATCAGGACCAAGGCGAATCGGGTTCTTACCGAACTCGTGAAGGCGCATATCGTGCCGCTGGAATTATATGACGATCTCGACGATAAAATGCCGAAACACGAGAAAAAGACACTGATAGTACCGGCCGATGCCTATGAACGCATACGCGAGCGTGAATCCCGCGAGACCCTGAGGGACGTCCTGCAGCAGTATCAGCGCAGCCGGGACCGTGAGGCGGGTAAAGGTTCACCGGAGCGGAACTAAATCCTTCCGCTTAAGGGGCTAAAATCCTTTGGGTATTCCACTTTTGCGCTTGCAAGCCTTAAGGCCATATGTTAGAACGCGCCTGCCGGAAACGATCTACACCGGTTAAATAATTATAAAAACAACGAAATTTCAGATAGTTGACCATGACAGCATCCACTGCTCGCCAGACTGGACTCGCCCGACGCTACGCTTCCGCGCTTTTTGAGCTTGCGGAGTCTAAAAAAGCCGCGGCGCAAGTCGGCGAAGACCTCGCATCGTTCATGGCGCTCGTGGGTGAAAACGAAGAGCTGGCGAATGTGGTCTTAAATCCGCTCCTTCCGAAAGACCAAGTCGCAAAAGCACTCTCCGCCGTGGCAAAAAAAGCCGGCGCACACGAATTGACCGTCCGTTTCATCGAAGTGATCGCGGAGAACCGCCGTCTCGGCCTCTTCGACCAGATCGAAGCAGCGTATGCTGCAAAACTCCGCGAAAAGCAGGGCGAACTCACCGCAAGCGTGATCACCGCGACGCCGCTTTCCGCTGCGAACAAAAAAGAACTCGAACAATCGCTTTCGAAGAATTCCGGTAAGAAAGTGCAGATCGAAGAAACCGTCGATGCAACCATTCTGGGCGGGCTGATCGTTCAGCTCGGCTCGAAGCGCGTGGATGCATCGGTCGCGGGCAAACTCGAACGCCTCGCCATCAAACAGAAACAAGCTAACGTATTATAGATAGACGTATTTAAAGGAGCAGACCATGGCATTAGATATTCGTGCAGCAGAAATTTCCGATATCCTGAAAAAACAGATCAGCGATACCTCGAAAGAAGCGGAACTCGCGGAAGTGGGCCAGGTCGTGAAAGTCGGTGACGGTATCGCGACCGTATACGGCCTCGATAACGTGCAGGCAGGCGAGATGGTGCAGCTCGGTAAAGCCAAAGGCATGGTGCTGAACCTGGAAGAAGACAGCGTTGGTATCGTACTGTTCGGTGATGACCGCGACGTGAAAGAAGGCGACACCGTGAAGCGTACCGGCGAGATCGTATCCGTTCCGGTCGGTAAAGGTCTGCTCGGCCGCGTAGTCGATGGTCTCGGCAACCCGATCGACGGCAAAGGCCCGCTCAAAAACGTGGAGATGTCCCGCTTAGAGGTGAAAGCGCCGGGCATCATCGCACGTAAATCCGTCCATGAACCGGTACAGACCGGTATTAAAGCGATCGACGCACTGATCCCGATCGGCCGTGGCCAGCGTGAGTTGATCATCGGTGACCGCCAGACCGGTAAAACCACGATCATCCTGGACGCATTCCTCAACCAGAAGGCGGCGAATCAAGGTAAAGACGAATCCAAGAAACTGTACTGCATCTACGTGGCGATCGGCCAGAAACGTTCGACCGTTGCACAGTTCGTGAAGAAACTCGAAGAACGCGGCGCGATGGAATACTCGATCGTCGTGGCAGCTTCTGCTTCTGAACCGGCTCCGATGCAGTTCCTTGCGCCTTACACCGGTTGCGCGATGGGCGAATATTTCCGCGACAACGCGATGCACGCACTGATCGCATACGATGATCTGTCCAAACACGCGGTCGCGTACCGTCAGATGTCACTCCTGCTCCGCCGCCCACCGGGCCGTGAAGCCTATCCGGGTGACGTCTTCTACGTACACTCGCGCCTCCTTGAGCGTGCGGCTAAAATGTCCGACGCGGAAGGCGCTGGCTCCCTCACCGCACTGCCGGTGATCGAAACCCAGGCAGGCGACGTATCCGCCTACATCCCGACCAACGTGATCTCGATCACCGACGGTCAGATCTTCCTCGAGACGGAACTGTTCTACAAAGGTATCCGTCCGGCACTGAACGTCGGTCTTTCCGTATCCCGCGTCGGTTCCGCGGCACAGATCAAAGCGATGAAACAAGTCGCCGGCTCGATCAAACTCGAACTCGCACAGTTCCGTGAAATGGAAGCCTTCGCACAGTTCGGTTCCGACCTCGATGCCGCTACGCAGAAACTGATCGGCCGTGGTCAGCGCCTGACGCAGCTGCTGAAGCAGAACCAATACGAACCGCTCGCGGTCGAAGAACAAGTCTGCGTGATCTACGCGGGTGTGAAAGGCTACCTCGACAACGTGCCGACCGTGAAAGTGAACGCGTTCGAACAACAGTTCGTGAACGAACTCCGTAGCAAACACGGCAAGCTGCTCGAAGAAATCCGCAGCGCTCAGAAACTCGATGAGAAATCGGAAGAGAAACTGAAAGAAGTGCTCGCGAAGTTCGCGAAAGTCTTCGCGTAACGCAACGGGAATCTCCTTTTAGGAAAAAACGATGGCGAATTTAAAGGCACTCAGGAACCGGATCAAAAGCGTGAAGTCCACGCAGAAGATCACCAAAGCCATGAAGATGGTGGCGGCTTCCAAACTGCGCCGTGCACAGGAGCGCGCGCAGGCCGCACGTCCGTATGCGGAGAAAATGGAACGTGTGCTTGCGACCCTCGCGTCCGGCATCGAATCGCCGGATAACGCGCCGAAACTTTTGGTCGGTAATGGTTCGGATAAACGCCATCTACTGGTCGTCATGACGTCTGACCGCGGCCTCTGCGGCGGTTTCAACACGACGGTCTGTCGTGGCGTGCGCTTAGAGATCGAGCGCCTGAAAGCTGCCGGCAAGGAAGTGAAGCTCATCATCGTCGGTAAAAAAGGCTACGACCAGTTGAAAGGTTTATATAGCAAATACATCGTCGAGCGCGTGCAGGATATCGCTAAAACGCCTGTCACCTACGTCGAAGCATCGCAGATCGGTGATAAGATCCTCAGTATGTTCGAGGCCGGTGAATTCGATGTATGCACCGTGGTGTTCAACAAATTCATCTCCGCGATCTCGCAGCAAGTGACGCTGCAACAGCTGATCCCGCTCGATGTGAAGTCGATCCCGGTCGATACGAAAAACACGGGTCTTGCTGGCGGCGCTACGTATGATTATGAGCCGAGCGAAGATGCGGTGCTCGCGGACTTACTGCCGCGCAACATCAGCGTGCAGATCTTGAAAGCGCTGCTCGAATCCGCCGCTTCGGAACAAGGTGCGCGTATGAGTGCGATGGATAACGCAACGCGTAACGCGGGCGAGATGATCAAGAAACTGACGCTCGAATACAACCGTTCACGTCAAGCGGCGATTACCAAGGAACTGATTGAAATCATCAGCGGCGCAGAAGCCGTTTAATTAGAGTTTTTTTAAAGGAGAAGCATAATGGCTGAAAAGAAAAAAACGACGAAAAGTGCAAATGAAAACGGCGGCAATGTCGTGAAACTCGGCTCCGGCTCGAAAGGCAAAATCACGCAGGTGATTTCTGCTGTCGTCGACGTGCAGTTCGAAGGCCATCTCCCGGCGATCCTGAACTCGCTCGAAACCGTGAACGATAACAAACGCCTCGTGCTCGAAGTCGCTCAGCACCTCGGTGAAAATTCCGTGCGTTGCATCGCGATGGATTCGACCGATGGTCTGGTCCGTGGTCAGGAAGTCGTCGATACCGGCGCACCGATCACCGTACCGGTAGGTCCGGAAACGCTCGGCCGTATCGTGAACGTCGTTGGCGAGCCGATCGATGAAAAAGGTCCGGTGAAAGCGAAAAAATCGTCTGCGATCCACCAGCCGGCTCCGGAATACGTGAACCAATCGACCGAAACCGAGATTCTGGTGACGGGTATTAAAGTGATCGACCTTCTCGCTCCTTATGCCAAAGGTGGTAAGATCGGTCTGTTCGGTGGTGCGGGTGTAGGCAAGACCGTCCTCATCATGGAACTCATCAACAACATCGCAAAAGCACACGGCGGTGTCTCCGTATTCGCCGGTGTGGGTGAACGTACCCGCGAAGGTAACGACCTCTACCACGAGATGATCGAATCCGGTGTGATCAACACCAAAGACCTCTCCAAATCCAAAATCGGCCTCGTATATGGCCAGATGAACGAACCGCCGGGTGCGCGTGCGCGCGTGGCGCTCACGGGTCTGACGCAAGCGGAATACTTCCGTGATGTGGAAGGTCAGGACGTTCTGTTCTTCGTCGATAACATCTTCCGCTTCACCCAAGCGGGTTCTGAAGTGTCTGCACTGCTTGGCCGTATCCCGTCCGCGGTCGGTTACCAGCCGACGCTTGCGACCGAAATGGGCGCACTGCAAGAGCGCATCACCTCGACGAACAAAGGCTCGATCACCTCGGTACAGGCGATCTACGTACCGGCGGATGACTTAACCGATCCGGCTCCGGCAACCTCGTTCTCGCACTTGGATGCAACCACGGTTCTTTCCCGCCAGATCGCCGAACTCGGCATCTATCCGGCGGTGGATCCGCTCGATTCTACGTCCCGTATCCTTGACCCGCGCGTGGTGGGTGAAGAGCACTATAAAGTAGCGCGCGAAGTGCAAAGGATCCTGCAGACCTACAAATCGCTGCAAGATATCATCGCGATCCTGGGTATGGACGAACTGTCGGAAGAAGATAAACTGGTCGTGGCCCGTGCCCGTAAGATCCAGCGTTTCCTCTCCCAGCCGTTCCACGTCGCGGAAGTGTTCACGGGTGCTCCGGGTAAACTGGTGAACCTCGCGGACACCGTAAAAGGCTTTAAAGCCATCTGTGCCGGTGAATACGATGATCTGCCGGAAGCGGCCTTCTACATGGTCGGCGGCATCGATGAAGCGATCGAAAAAGCGAAGAAACTCGCGAAAGCGGCTGCATAAGGTATATCATGGCAGAAGCGAAGATCACCGATAAACTGACCCTCGACCTGGTAACGCCGATCTCGGTCGCGTTCTCGAAGCCAGTGACCATGGCGGTCGTGCCGGGTGCGGATGGTGTGATGGGTATCCTTGCTCACCACGCGCCGATCATCTCGACGCTCAAAGCCGGTGTGGTCGAAATCTATGATGGCAACAACATCACGGATCAGATCTTCATCACGGGTGGTTTCGTGGAAGTAACGGGGGACCGTTGCACGGTACTTGCCGAAGAGGCGATCGATCTTTCGAAGTTCGAGCGCTCTACCGCCGAAGCACGCTTAGAGAAGGCGAAAAAGGCCTTCGATAAAGCAGCGAACGACCACGACAAAGCACGTGAAGAGAAAAACGTGCAGGTCGCTGAAGCGCTGCTCGCTGCGGTGCGCCACTAATTCCTAATTATTACCGGGTACTGCCGAAACGTGCGGAGAGCAGATCGATCTCACGCAGGATATCGTGCATGTTATCGTCGCCGATCTTGAAGGCCTTCCGGAGATTGATCACTACATTGCGCTCGACCGTGAGCACTTCCTGCCAGAGTGTTTGCTCGGCCTCTGCAATCGGATGCAGGTTGCCGCTATTCGATTCACTCGGCTCGAGCGGGGTATTCGGGCCATCCCCTAAGGCGGCTAACCTGTCGACATAGAAACTGCGCACGCGCTCGTATGCCGACCGGTAAATATCCGGGCAGACGGTCAGCGTTTTATCGAGATGCTTCAGGGCTTCTTTCGTGGCGGCGACGCGCGCGCTCCAATCCTCAAACAGCAAGGTGTAGTCATAGGAAAGCGTCAGCTTATGCACGATCCACGGCAGGAGCAATCCTTGGACGACGATCGTGAGCAGGATGACCATCAGGCTTAAGAAGATGATGAAATCGCGGTACGGGAACTCCTGCCCGTTCGCGATGGTCACGGGAAGTGCGAGTGCGGTGGCCAGCGACACCACGCCGCGCATGCCCGTCCAGCCTATTAGGAATACATTCTGCCAGGCAGGGTAAGGGTCGCGTGCTCGGAGGCGCGGCATAACAAAGCGAACACCGTATGCGGTGACGTAGACATAGACCATACGGATGCTGACGGCGACGAGCCATAGGATCAACGAATACTCGATCAAGATTTTCATGCTGTATTGGGTGGACAGGTTTTTGACGATTCCCGGGAACTGCATCCCGATCATCACGAACACGAAGCCATTGAACGTGTAGGACACCATCTGCCACACCGAGGCAGCGGGAATGCGGAAGCCCGGGCTGAATACGGTGGGTGCACGCCAGCCGACCATCAGACCCGTTGCCACCACAGCGAGTACGCCAGAAGCGTGTAAACTCTCGGTTAAGATATAAGAGCCATAGGGCAGCAGGAAGGTGGAGAGGATCTCCGTCGGCTGATGCTTGATGTGGCGGAAGAGGTACATGTAGATATACCCGATCACGAGGCCAAGCAGGATGCCGACCGCAACCATCCAGCCGAATTGCAGCGTGGCATCGGTCCAGGAGAAGATGCCGAGCACTACCGCGGCGACGGCGAATTGGTAGATGACGAGGCCGGTGGCGTCGTTGACCAGGCTTTCGCCTTCCAGAATAGAGACCACACGTTTCGGCACGCGGCTTTTATCGATGATCGAAGTAGCGGCCACCGCATCCGGCGGGGAGATGATCGCACCCAGCACAAACGCGGTTGCGATGCCCATACCCGGTATCAATTTCGGCATCAGGAAGGCCACGACACAGCTGGTGAATACGACCAGACCCAGTGCGAGCTGCACAATCGGTCGCAAGTTGGCGCGGAAATCACGGAACGACGTGAAATATGCCGCTTCCATGAGGAGTGGCGGCAGGAAAATCATGAGCATATATTCCGGAGGTACGGAGAAGGCCTGCAGCGCAGGGATGGATCCAAGACCGATACCCCCGATCAGGAACGCGATCGGCTGGGCGAGCTTCATACGGTTCGCTACGGTCGCAATCAAGCACATGCCGAGCAGGATGATCAGGAAACACTGCACCGCTGCGAATTGCATCTAGCGCTTCCTTTCGGCCACCAGCATGTAATTGACGCTGGTGTCGCGGCTTACACTGAAACTATCCTTGAGGGCGTGATACTGCACACCCCGGATATCTTTGGTTTTGTAACCGAGTTTCTCAAGCGGCATCACGATCTCGGAGGGCTTCAGGAATTTCTGCCACGTATGCGTCCCCTTCGGTAGCCAGCCCATGACATATTCCGCACCGATAATGCCGAACAGATACGATTTTACGGTACGGTTCAGTGTCGCAACGAAGAGCAGGCCACCCGGTTTCACCAGCGAAGCGCAAGCTTCTAAAAAGGCAGGGACATCGGCTACGTGCTCGATAATCTCCATAGCGAGCACGACATCGAACGTTTTTTTCCTGCCCGCAAGTGATTCAGCAGTGGTGCAGCGATAATCGATCTTCAGCTTCTGCGCTTCGGCATGAAGCGATGCGATGGCGATATTTTTCTCGGCGGCATCTACACCGACGACCTCCGCACCCAAGCGTGCCATCGGTTCAGAAAGCAGCCCGCCGCCGCACCCGATATCGAGTAGTGAGATTCCTTTCAATACGTGCGGTTTGGTAGCATCGCGTGAGAAATGGTCGGCGATCGCATCGCGGATATAACCAATACGTACGGGATTGAATTTATGCAGGGGTTTGAATTTTCCAGTCGGACTCCACCACTCATCGGCCATAGCGGTGAATTTAGCGATCTCCGAGGGATCGACCGTGTTCTTGGGTCCAGTACTTGTTTTTTTGAGTGCCTTTTTCATGGCGCTGCGGTGGCTGGCTTCTTTTCGTCCTCGTCGTCTTCGTCTTTACGCTCGGACATGACCTTCCTAAACGAATCGATGGCGATTTCACGGCGGCCCATCCATTCATCGTCTGGGAAATACGGGTAGTATTTGTATTTTTCTGCATCATCGCCCTGCAGACACAGCCACTCCGCCGGTGACCGGTCTTTGGTGAATTCTTCCATCTCCACCGCGAAGGTACCGGCAGATACTTTGTTACCCGGATTCTCTTCAAGGTATTTCGGCACATCGGGGAACGGCGATTCGAGTGCCGCAATCATTGTTTCCGCTGTCTTATCCAAGCAGCGGAGCAAGTCAATGCGTGCCACCAGGCCACCCGCGAAGTAATACAGGATCGCCTCCTTCTGGTTGCCGAGATTGTTCATGTGCAGCGCTTGTGCATAGTAATACGGTGCGAAGCCCTTATCCTCCCGGTCATGCAGCCACGGTAGCACCTTGGTGCTGTAGGCTTTATCGCGGTTGGTATAAAGCGTGTTGATGAGCTTTGTATAATCCTTGTTGTGCTCATAAATCTCTAGCGTGGCGAGATCCGGATCTTTGGAAAGACCGTGCGGCTGGCTTTTATAATGCACATATCCGAGGACAGAGAGGGCACCCACGGTCACGACCAGCATCGCCACCACGATGGTCTTTAAAAATGCCTGTTCATCGGATTTATCCGGCAGTCTTCCAAAACGTTTCATGGCTAGATATCCGCGTAGGTTTTCTTTTCTTTTTTACCGCCCGGGTGGGTCACTGCACCGCCTTCTGCCGGCCCCACGATCTGCGAGTAACGCCAGAGTGCACCGGATTGGTAATCATGTTCGCGCGGTTTCCAACTCTTCTTGCGGGCATCGAGTTCTTTCGCAGAAAGATCGACACTGATCGTGCCTTTCACCGCGTCGAGAGAAATGATATCGCCGTTCTTGAGGAGTGCGATCGGGCCGCCGACGGCTGCTTCAGGGCCCACATGGCCGATGCAGAAGCCGCGGGTGGCGCCGGAGAAGCGACCATCGGTAATGAGGGCGACTTTATCCCCTCTGCCCTGGCCGTAAATCGCCGCCGTGGTAGCGAGCATCTCGCGCATGCCAGGGCCGCCGCGCGGTCCTTCATAGCGGATGACGAGCACTTCGCCGTCCTTGTATTTCCCGGCTTCGACGGCTTTGAAAGCATCCTCTTCGCAATCGAATACACGTGCCGGACCGCTGAACAGCAGATTCTTCATGCCTGCGACTTTCACGATCGCACCCTCAGGCGCAAGATTGCCCTTAAGCGTCACGACGCCACCGGTCTTGCTGATCGGCTTTTTCGCAGAGTGCACGACGACCTGGTCTTTCGGGAACACCACGTTCTTTAAGTTCTCTTTCACGGTCTTGCCGGTAACGGTCATGCAATCGCCATGCAGATAGCCGCTCTCGAGGAGCGTCTTCATGATGATGGGGATCCCGCCCGCTTCATAAAGATCCTTCTGCACATATTTGCCACCCGGTTTCAGGTCAGCGATATACGGTGTTTCATGGAAGATGCGGCCGACATCGTGCAGGTCGAATTTGATACCCGCCTCATGCGCGATCGCCGGAAGGTGGAGCGCTGCGTTCGTGGAGCCACCGGTGGCTGCTACCACCGCTGCGGCGTTCTGGAGTGCTTTCAGCGTGACGATATCGCGCGGGCGGATATTGTTCGCGATCAATTCCATCACGGTGCGGCCGGAATCGAAACCGAGCTGGTCACGCGATTCATACGGTGCCGGTGCGCCGGCCGAACCCGGAAGGGCGAGGCCAAGGGCTTCCGAGACGCCGCCCATGGTATTCGCGGTGAACTGACCGCCGCATGAGCCGGCCGTCGGGCACGCGACTTCTTCAAGCGCGTGGATATCGTCTTCGGTGATTTTGCCCGCCGCATATTGCCCGACCGCCTCGAACACGTCTTGCACGGTAACATCTTTGCCTTTGAAACTACCTGGCATGATGGAGCCGCCGTAGATGAATACGGATGGGATGTTCAGGCGAACCATCGCCATCATGAGACCGGGGAGCGATTTATCGCAACCCGCTAAGCCCACCAGCGCGTCGTAGCAATGGCCGCGCACGGTGAGCTCGACGGAATCGGCGATCACTTCACGCGAGATGAGGGAGGATTTCATACCTTGGTGACCCATGGCGATGCCATCGGTGACCGTAATGGTAGTGAACTCGCGCGGCGTGCCACCGGCGGCGGAGACGCCTTTTTTCACGACCTGTGCCTGGCGTGCGAGCGAGATGTTGCAGGGAGCCGCTTCGTTCCACGTGGTGGCAACCCCCACGAACGGCTGGTTGATCTGCTGTTTGGTCATGCCCATCGCGTAATAGTAGGAACGGTGCGGGGCACGTTCAGGACCTACAGAGACATGGCGGCTGGGGAGTTTGGTCTTGTCGATTTTCTTCATGGCATATCCGTTGATGCGAAAGGAAGCGCCCATACTAGCGCGAACACGGCGGAATGCAAGGGTGGCTTAAAAGAAATCGCGGGTGGTAGGAGGGCAAAAAAACTAGGGTTTTTTCATCTCGCTGTCGGCGTTCTTGAGCATATCCTCAAGCGCTTTCATATCCGCTTCGGCGGGAACAGGAAGCCCTGGCTCCGGAACACCCGCGGGCGCCGCCGGGATTTTTGCTTCCGGCGGTTTCGGTTTGGTAGCAGAAGGTGCAGCCGGCATATCGATTTTCGCCGGGGGTGCCGAGAGTTTCTTGCCGGTCTCTTCCGTGCCGGGCAGCGGTGGCAGGTTCGGTGCAGCCGCAGCAGGAGCGGTAGAGGATTTGGTTTCTACTTTTGTCGGTGCGGCCGGTTTAGCAGGTGCGGCGGGCGCTGTGGCCGCAGGGGCTTTTACTTCCGGTGCTTTGGGTGCGACCGGTTTCAATGCATCCAGTTTCGGCATCTCGAGCGCCGGTGTCTTTGGCATCTCGATCTTCGGCGGGATCACTTTGGCTGCCTCCGGTTTCGGCATATCCGGTAATTTCGGCATCGGTTTGCTGGTGTCGATATCCGGTAGTGCCGGCATATCCGGCAGCGACGGCATTGCCGGGGCAGAAGGTTTCACTTCCGTTTTCGCAGCCGCCGGTGCCGCTGACTTTTTCGGATCCGGCAGGACGACGTCTGGTTCTTTGACACTCTTCGGCGGTGTGAGCGGCGGTGCCGAGGGCGTTGCAGATGGTGTCGGCGGTAAGGCCGGTTTTTCTTCTTTTTTCGCCGGAGCCGCTACTTTTGGTGCCTCCACTTTCGGTGCAATGAGTGGAGCGGGGACGGGTGCCGCCGGTGTTGCCTTACGCTCTTCGGCCTTTCCCGGTGCAGGCGTTGCCGGAAGCGGCGGCATCATCGGCATCGCCGGTGGTGCGGGGAGTTCAGGCTTCTTCGCCTCCGGTTTCTTTTCATCGGCTTTCGGGACCGGAGCCGGTTCTACCTTCGGTGGTTCTGGCGCTTTCATCGGTGCCGGTGGTGGGGTCGTTTTCTCGACCGTTTTTTCAATCACCTGCTTCTCGGCTTCTTTTTTCTCCGGTGAAGGTGTTGCTGTGGTTTTCTCAACGACCTTCTCGATCACTTGCTTGGTGTTGTCCGGTTTCGGCGCCGCGGGTGTTGGCGGTGGAACGGCCGGGAGAGATGCCGCGGGTTTTTCCGGCGGTTTCAGGACCGGTGGTACTGCAGGAGCGGGCGCGCCGCCATTTTCTTTAAGCTGTGGATCGCGCGACGGTTCGGACGGCATTTCGATTGTCGGCTTTTCTTCTTCCGCCTGACGCGGGATCGTGAGCTCTTTCGGCTTTGCGACCGATTTCTGGTTGCTTAAGCTCGCTGCCTTGTCGATCTCACCAACGCTTTGTTTCGTGGGATCCACGGTTTTCGCTGCACTGTCCGCGGTCACCGGTTTGATCGGTGCTTTCGGCGCGGTTTTGAGCTCTTCATACGGTTTATTGACCGTGATGCCCATCGCCTCCGGATCACCCGGTGGTTTGCCATGCTTTACGGCTTCCATCTGCGACTTGTTCTGGATCAGCTCGCTGAAGAAGCGCGCTTCGCGGTTTGCACCACCATCCATCAGCATTTTCGCGACTTCGTAATGCTTGCCGTTCGCCGCAAACTGAAGCGGCGTGTTCTTGTAGTTGTCGACGAGGTTCGGGTTCGCCCCCATCTTCAGGAGTGCACGCACCATATCCGCGCGTCCCGTATCGGCAGCGACATGGAGTGCGGTGAGGCCTAAGTCGTTCTGTAGGTTCGGATCCGCGCCACGCGCAAGGAGCAAGCGGAGCGTATCGACACGGCCATGCACCGCGGCGTGGATCAGCGGCGTGTTACCGTAGGTATTACGCGGGTTGATCGGGAGCAGGCCCTTATCCATCACCGCGCGCAGGCCGTTCACGTCGCCATTCCCGGCGGTGTCGAACATCATGCGTTCCAGATCCTGCATGTCGACAGAGAGGGGCAGGTGGCGGTTGTCGTTCTGGGGCTCGTATTCCTTGCCGTAGATCACTTCCGGCAGGAACTGGTTCTTGAATTTGGTCTCTTCGTTCAAGACCGGTTTGATATCGGCGGGCTCTTCTTTTTTCTTCGCCTTATCGGACTTTTTCGTGTCCTTCGC
>RGZB01000101.1 GCA_010031735.1 Pseudomonadota bacterium
GCGCCCCCACCGCCTGCCTGTATTCGCCAGACTTGAGAGCCTCGACCCACTTGTTGATGGTCGCCAGCTGTTGCTCGTTCATTGATGCCTCCATGAATAGATCAGGCTCAGACCTGATCATGTCAAGTTTAGCGATAGTCCTGGCCAAGACCGATTCACAGTTCTGTTAAAGAAAAAGGCCACCCCGAAGGGTGGCCCAGGTATTCAGTCCTCGAACTCTTCCGTGTCGTCTTCGTCGCACTCGGACTCGACTTCGCCTTCGTCCTCGTTCCGCCAGAAGGCGCCCCACTCAACGTAGGCCCGGAGCCCTCGAGCGATCTGCCCCGGAGAGGGCTGCTCTTCGCAGTCGTGGCCGTAGGCGTCCGTGGAATCGAGCGCGCTCCCGAAGAGGACGCACGCGTCCTCGTATGGGATCTCGAAGAACTTTGACGCCGCCAGACCGCCTTCAGCGCCTCCAAAGGTTACGCTGACGACAAAACCAGGCGCGGACCGGTCTGGGATGTAACCACGTTGGACACATTCCACGTTGCCATCTCCCGCGACCATAATCCGGTTTTTCAGGCCAGCCTCCCGGAACTCCGGGATGAAGGTCGCGTGCCCGAGAACGCAAGCGGCGGTGCCGCAATAGCCCTCGGGCAAGACCTCGAAGTACTTGAGACTGCCGTCTTCTCGGCTGAAGGAGATGCCTTTTTGGAGCGTCTTCTGGGCCCCCTCGTAGTCGGCGGTCGTCAGCCACTGGTTCATGTTGATTTTCTCAGGCTTCACCGCCTCCATGTAATCGGCGAGGCGAAAAAGTCGTTCTTTGTTCACTGGATTTCTCCTTGACTATGCTCACCCTTTGGCGAGCATGACTATGATCGCAAATGGGCATGCCTATGCCAATTCACAGTTTTATCACAAAGAAAAAGGGCCACGCCGTTAGGCGCAGCCCCTCTCCTCACGCAGCCTTGGCCATCTTGGTCGCCAATTCTAGCGCTCGGCGCTTCGTGCCGGCGCCAACCCCGAACCACGCCGAGTTCAGGCGCGTCTCAGGCGAACGCCCAAGCAGGTGATCAACGCCATACGTGACGGCATTGTACGCCTGCCACCACGTACCCTCAGCCAGTTGCGCCCCAGGCTGGGTCTCGAGAACCTGAAGGACCTCGACACCCGGCGAAGAAAGTTCCTTGCGCTCGGCCTTCTCACCCGTCGCCGGGAAGAGTTGATCGAGGAACCGGATCACTGCATCACGCGAGGCCCGAATGTTCGCAATGAACTTGGCTTGGTCCAGGTACTCCCCGAACCGCTGGTCTGCGTACCGAACCGCCAGAGCCGCCTCTTCGGCGTCAAAGCCAGTCCGGTGCGAGAACTTGGTGGTCAGCTGTTCGCTGGCCTTGTTGAGCGCCCAGGTGATTGTGTTGTTGCACACCACCCGGATCGGCGTGAGCATACAGGTGATGCTCTTGCCGTATTGGTGCGGGTTTGAGAGGAGCAGGTACGACCTTTGAAGATCGCCCTTCACCACCTCGCCCTCAGCCTGCATCCGCGCGAGGAACCAGGTATGGCGCCCCTCGCGCAGAGAACCCGCCGTCTCCATCGTGCCCTCACCCTGGTTGATGAAGTCCACAAAGAACTCGGCGGCGTCGTCGTTCTGGAAGTCGATCCAGTCATCAGGAACGACATCCAGAGTGCGCTGGTTGTCAGATCGGACCAGGGCCACATGGTTTGAGCCATTGGCCTGACCGTCTTCATCCAGCCAGACGAGCGGCTTACGTTCGACCCTACAGTCCAAGCCCGCTGCGATTTGCATCTCGCGGGGTGTGACACCCTGGGGCAACTGAGTGCCCAGACCGTGCCACGGAACTTCGCCGACATAAGCCATCGTCTCGACAAGGTGTGACATGTTCGCTTTCTCCGAAAGCTCACGTGCATCCGGCGGCGCCGGATTTCCGCACTGGTGAGCATCATCATGATAGGACGCCGCAATTCCAAGTTGGATTCACATCTTTATCACAAAAAGAAAGGGCCGCGCCGTTAGGCGCAGCCCTTAATCTCACTCAACCTGGGTGTCGAAATCGATCTCGATATCGTACCGGTCTCCCACAGCATGAAACCGAAGCTCTTCGCCGTAGTCTCCCGGCGCATCCGCCTCGATGCCTTCGATGTCACGACCTAGGATAACGTCATCGATCCGATCATCGAGAATGTCTTGCGCCTCCCTTCGGCCTTCGGCCTCCACCGTGACGGAGAACTTCTCGACATAAACCATCCGAACATCGAAGCGGTATTTGGAGAGCAGCTTCTTGACCTCACCCGCCGCGACAAACTTGGCGTTGGCGATATCGACCTTCCCCTCCTCTAGGCGGGCTTCGAGCATGTGCTCGTTGGACGGCCAAGGCCGCGATGTCAGATGCCTAAGAGGGTTGACCGCATACTCGACGGAACGCTCCGCGAGCTCTTTCGCGCGGTCCTCGTCTTCGGCTTTCACCGTGATGAAGATCGAGTGCGGAATGCTGACGATGACCTCAACTTCATACGTTGACATGGTTTGCCTCCTCCGTCGCCCCTTCGCGACGGTCACCCATCATCGCAAATCCCAATGCCAAAGCCGATTCACATCTTTATCACAAAAGAAAAGGGGCCACCGCGCAAGCGGCAGCCCCAGTCTCTACATCCCATAAATCAGACCATCATCTCCCGCGATGAGATCAAACGAGCCAAACGCCTTAGCAGCGGCATCCAGCCTGTCGGCTTCCGGCTGTCGCCAGTCACCATCCCAGAACCCAGCCCCATGCCCATTGCGAGTGAGCCAGAAATCATGGCCCGCATAGGCAGCCGGACTACAGCCTGTGTAGGAGCAAGCCCCCTCAGCCAGGATGTCAGCCTCGTTTGCGTCGAAGAAGGCGCCAGCATCAGCCCGCAACCTCTCCATCAGTTCATCACTCGGCATTTCATCGCCGGTGAAATCTTCGCCCTCGGCGTCAGCCCAGAACGCGCATTCGATATAGGCTTCGATGAAGTTTTGGCGGTCAGACATCTCGGTCTTCCCG
>RGZB01000102.1 GCA_010031735.1 Pseudomonadota bacterium
CAGGTTCGATTCCTGTCCTGACTTCAAAAAAATTAAAATTATGAAAACAGTAGATGATTTTATTAAAGAACTTCAAATGATTAGTGAAAATAAAAGAAAACTTCCATTAGTTGTTCAATGTCCAAATGGTGAATTAACTTATCCTACAATTAAAATGCTTTGGGATGACCAATCAAATGTTGGTAAAACTAATCCAGATAAAATGTTTATTGATTGGAGATAAAAATATAGTCAGGTGGCGGAATGGCGTCAATAGTAAGTCGGCTGAATCCCGATTGAAGTAAGCAATTAGATAAACTTACACTATGCAGGTTCGATTCCTGTCCTGACTGCAATTTTCGGAGAGTCGTCAATGAGGTAATTGGCACCTGACTGTAAATCAGGAGGCTCCGGCCTTCGGGAGTTCGAATCTCTCCTCTCCGACTTCATAGATCTCAAACCAAAAAAACAAACATGGTATCTGTACAGACAGTCGTCGAAGGCATCATCCTGTACAGACAGTCGTCGAAGGCATCATCAACCTCAGGAACGGTTGGGCCGTAACGGAGCAGTTCACCAGCACCTACGAGGGTGGGGAGCCCTTCGAGGACCAGAACTACAACGCGATGGAGCTGATCGCTTCGGAGGTCGACCACCTGTTGAAGAGCGAAGTGCTCGCCGACAGCTACGAGGTCGAGGAGCTCAGGCAGTACCACAAGAGGCTCGAGGGTTACCTCAGCCAGGCGTGACTGCAGCCCGACCCCACTGCGCGCAGGGTCCCGACCCCCTTTCTTGGGGGGTCTTTTTTTGCCCCGGTCCCGACCCACTTTTCCTCGCTCGCTTTCCCCTCGCCAGGCCAGGCCCAGCCCCCCTGCCCATTGGGAATCAGCCACTTGCAACAGATTGGTTCCCAAGGGGGAATTTTCGAAGTTTTTTTCTAAAAGTGGCCCATATTTCGAAAAAGGTGTACTTTTACCCTGTCACCAAAACTCGTAACGATGCCTATAACTTCGTTTGAATTCATCAAGGGGTACGCCCAGTCCAAAGTAGCGAAGGGAGAAACGAACGACTGCGTGGTGCGTGCCCTCGCGGTAGTGGAGGATTGCGATTACGATACGGCCCACAGGCTGGCGGCCACCCGCATGAGGCGCGCCAATCGAAAGGGCGTGCACACCCTGACCATCGTCAAGTACTTCGACTGCGAGAGGGAAAAGTACGAGCTCGTGAAAACTGAATCGAACCCGTACAAGACTCCCATGTTCGTGCACCATTTCATAGTCGAGGGCAAAGCGCTCAAGACGACGTACAAGCTGAAGGGCAAGGAGATCAAGTGCGACATGACCCTCGGAACCTTCGCAAAGAGGTACAACAGGGGACGCTACTTCGTGGTGGTTCGGGGCCACGCCCTGGCGGTGGTCGACGGTCAGATCATTGGCAACAACGACGATCCCACGAGGACGAGGAGGCCGGTGAGGTTCGCGTACGAGGCCAAGCGAGCAACGCATTAAGGAAAAAAATATCCAAAAAAAGTTTGATCAAGTGTTCTAGTTATAGGAATAAGCGGTACTTTTACCCTGTCACCAAAACGAATAGCGCATGATAAACGCAAACCAAGCAATCGCCTTCTTCACGCCAGACCAGGCCCAGCGGATCAAGGAGCGCTCGGACAACATCTTCGAGAACTCCGTACGGAACGGGTTCACCTACTACAGCCCCGCTGATTTCCTCTCCGGCATGTTCGTGTGGGAAGACACGCCCGAGGGGCACACCTACTGGCAGTCCGTGGGAGCGAGGGCCGATCTCAGGTTCACGGACACCCTGTACAACGAGGACGACGAGACCACCGTGACGCTCTTCGATATCGTGTACGACACCGACGACGAGGAGGTGGATGGCCTGCCCACGGAAATGGCCGTCACCGCTCGCGATTTGGGCTACGAAGAGGGCAGCGAAGAGACGCTCGAGGAGTACGTCACGGAGCACGGAGCAGACTACGTCTCGGACGCTACGGGTTGGGCCGTTATCGGCTTCACTTTCGAGATCACGAAGTAACGAACACCGTATGAACCAGAAAGAATCAGACGCGAACCTGATCGGCAACCTGTCCCTCCTCCACGGGCACCTCAAGCGCAACCTGAAGGCCATAGTGGAGGAGGGGGACCTCGACCCCTCGACCAAATCGTGGGTGAGGGACCTCATCGACTCGATGGACTACGTGTGGAAACACGGGCGCAACCGAACCGTGGACCTCAGGGAGCTGTACGCGGGGAAGGCCTTGGCCCTGGCCACAACGTATTAAGGAAAAAAATATCCGAAAAAAGTTTCCTCGAGTGTTCTAGCTATCGGAGAAAGGTGTACTTTTACCCTGTCACCAAAAAACAAAGCGCATGACCAACAGAGAGTTCGCAATTGCCAGGGCACGGGTGCTGACCCGCAACTCGATGATCCGCCTGACGGCAACTCGATGATCCGCCTGACGGCAGAGGCCGAGTCCCTTTGGGTCTACGACCTGGGAGGAAAAAAGTTCGTGGGTTACCCCGTAACCGACCCTGTTCCCCACCTCATGGACTCGAGCAAGCCCATCCTGAAGGTCGAGGATGCAAACGGGAACGCGGTCTACATGGTACAGTCCCTCTAACACAATCAAAAAAACACAGCACATGAGTAGCAAAATCTCCCTCAACAAGCAGCTCGAAGCTTTCAAGGAAGGCGTGATCCTCGATTCCGAGGGCAGGGCCGGGGACCCCGGTTGTTTCAACTTCTACGACTGGTTCTGCAAGGACTCCTCGCTCGAGAACAGGGCCAAGCGCCTGTTTTCCGCGGTCAGGAAGTTCGTCAAGCTGCACCCCGAGATCGACACCAGCTCCGTGTACGT
>RGZB01000103.1 GCA_010031735.1 Pseudomonadota bacterium
TTCGACCTTAATCATCTGCTTGGCCTGAGCGTAGAACCACTGAGGCAGATCATCCATCATCGGCCTATCACCGAGCCGGGCCAGCGCCGCTTGCTCAAGGTCGAGCAGTAGCGCCATGATCACCGTTTGGAGTTTGGCCTCGTTGTCTAATCTGTTGGGGTCGTCTGGCATTAACCGCCCTTTCTCCGCTTGATTCTACCAGATTCCTTGATCTGTGTCGCTGATTTTTTCCTAGACCGTTTGGGGCTAGGCGCGGCCTTTGTGATATCAGGATTCGAGGGGTCGAACTTGCCTGAGTTGCCGGTAGCGGACTTGATTTGATTGGGCTCGAATGGAACAAACACATTTCCAGCGGAGAGCCCGTCATAACCATCTCGCTTGAGAACTTCAATCCCTTCTTTTGTGAGCGGGAACTGATACTCAGTTGTATAGACCTTGGGGTTTTTCATTGAGATGTAAACAGGAACAATCACTCCATCTTTAACCTCGTTCCAGTTCTCGTCAAACGAAACGGCATAACCTTCTGCTCTGCCTGAGTCGGAAGCAAAGAACGCAGCAACGAACCCTTCTTTTCGCTTCAAGAATCCTGACCCTCTAACTTTTTCCGCAGACCGCTTATTGGTCCCGTGGTAAACTACCAGCGGGTTCCCATCCTCATCGACTACCTTGGAATCACCGAACCACCGCGCGAAGTTCTCCGCTACCTTCTCATCCCCGAACTTCTCTTTCGCCCACGCCAGTACCTTAGCGTTTACCTTTGGGGCGTCTCCGCCCTGAGACTCCCCCGCGCTACCGTCTCGCTTTCCACAAGTGTTACCGGGCTGGAATCCACCTCCACCCTGTGCATTGGCGCCACATCCGTCAGCGGCCTTAGAGAAGGACTTGGCTTTACGGTTGCTTTCTTGCGTATAACTAATACCAAGTCTGGCGGAAACATTTTCCAGAGATATTCGCGTTACGTTATCAAACATAGAACGCTTGCCAGCCTTGATTTCTTTTTTTAGCTTCGCTCTCTCTTTTTTTAGGGCTGAATTCACATCGTCAAGATCCGGCCAAGATTCCCCGGATGGTTTTATTGAATGAGTAGACCCGTCTAAACCAACCAACCTTAATTCTTTTAAGTTGGCATTTATGGCAAGGGCTAAATCTTGGTCGGAAAAAGTTGTTCCCAGTTTGCCTGAATCGCTCGGATGGTTGTGCGTAACAATCTTGCCGCTAAATTTTGAATACTCTTGATCGGTAAATTTTACCTTATTCTCGATCCCGTTCACCCGAAATAGCTCTTTACCGTCAGGGTTAAAAATAACAGCAACCTCTGACTTGGAGCCGCGAATCTGATTTTCCGCCTCAGCGATTGCCCCTGCACCACCGGCCATTTCACTCCACTTGCCTCCCCGCTTTCCCCCGCAATCGTTTCCCGGCTGGAAACCACCTCCTCCGGGCGCATTGGCGCCACAGGATGAGGACTTAAAAAAATCATACAGGACCACCGACCTGCCACCGCGCGAGTACCGCGTTACTCCGTTGGGATAACTCTTGACGAGCCAGTTTGCCGATGAATCCGGCCCGATGTTAGCGATTTGCTCTTCTAGTAGCTGCTTATGCTCACGCTTCGCAATAATGTAATTGGCTTGCCCCTCTTCCTTCGTCCCGTAACCACCGATAACGATAGCAACGTATTTTGGAGATGCCTGCGCAACTGTCTGAGTCAGCTTGTCGTATAATTCTTGCCTGCTCTCTTCTGCTGCCGAGTAATTGATTACGTCGTAATCATCGTTCTCAATCTTTGCCAGAACAGCCGATGCCACCCCTCGAAACACCTGCATTTGCTCGCCGCGCTGCGGCTTGTCTTTTGACGCTTGCTCTCCGGTTATTCTGTATCTTCCCTTATCGTCGGTGAATGTGAGCCAGCCAGCTTTCATCTCTTCGGGAAGATCAACCCCGTCTATAGTTGCGTCATCCTCAATGCTAATCCGGTATTCCTTTCCGCTATTGGTCTCAAACTTTAGAACATTGGATTCGCCTTGCTTGTACCAAGTATTCAGCTCACTCCCAACAGTTCCACCATGCTCCTCAATAAACTGATTTCTCACTTCATCGTAATTTTCGTTTTCCCAGTTTGAGATGTAGTCCTCTCGGTGACTTTCGATTGCCCGATCAAACGTGCGCTCGATCAAGCGCCCCTCAGTCTCGAATTTTTGTTGCAGCCTTTCTACAAACTCCCCAGCCTCGTCGCCCTCAAAACCTATCGCCTCTAAGACCTGCGTAGCGTCTGCCTCTTTCAAACTGCGACCAATCCCATAACCCTCGTAATGCTCAGAGAGCAACTCATCCACCATATCACGAGCGCCTTCCGCATCCTCAACCCCGTAATCAAAGCCCTCTTTTTCGATAATGCTAATGATCTGATCTGCCGCCTCATTTCTGGCATTTTGCAGACCATCCAATTCAGACTCTTCCGCGTATGCCTCGTAAGCGCGGTTGGTTACTTCCTCGTTCAGCCTATCGTCGTCTATCTCGACTGCTTCCCCATCGGAAAACTGAACCTCTTTGGCCCGCTCGCGGATATCCTCGATGAACCGGCTTTCTTTGGGATTCGTGCCGTCTACCGCCTCGGGGATTTGACGCGGCTTGCGCTTTGGCTCCGGCTTGTTCGATTCTCCTCCCGAGCCGTCTCTAGAGGCGCAGCTATTCCCCGGCTGGAATCCTCCGCCTCCGGGACCGTTCGCGCCGCAATCGCTGCCACTCTTCAGCAGTCCCGATATCCTATCCTCAAAGGCCGCTAGAGC
>RGZB01000104.1 GCA_010031735.1 Pseudomonadota bacterium
TTTCGGCAAAAAGCGGGTAGGGGTGGCCCTTTCTGATGAGGTGGGTAATTTTGCTTTGCCGCACAGCGTGTTGCAAAATGACGCACGGCTTATCGAGCAACTCAAAACGCTTTGTGTCGAACAGAAGGTTGGCGCTATCGTGATGGGTGAGTCGAAGGATTTCAAGCAGGTTGCCAATCCGATCATGAAATCTGCCCTGGTTTTCAAGGCAGAATTGGAGAAGGCGACGGGACTTCCCGTGCATCTCGAGCCGGAATTCATGACTTCGGCCGAAGCGGAGCATCTCCAAGGGAAGAATGCGATGCTCGACGCTTCGGCCGCCGCTATTATCCTGAAAAGCTATCTAGAAAAACATCGCGCTTAGTCGGGTATAATGTGAAAATCTTAAACACAATACTTTTATGGATCTAAAACCAATCACAACATCAGCCGCGACTACTCCACCTTCTGTGCCGAGCACCTCAGTCGTTCCAGCGGCGGCACCAGCCACAGTGGCACCAAAACCAGCTTTTGCCACTTTCGATGATTTCAAAAAAATTGAGATTCGTGCCGGCAAGATATTGAGTGCAGAGAAAATTCCCGATACCGACAAGCTTCTCAAGCTCTCGGTGGATTTCGCTGAGGCAGCGCCGCGACAGATCGTTTCAGGTATTTCGATGTATTTTCCTGACCCAGCTGTCTTGGTGGGGAAGGTGTGTATGTTCGTGACCAATCTCGAGCCACGCATGATTCGTGGTTTCCAGAGCAACGGTATGCTGTTTGCGGTGTCGACGGCTGACGGAAAATTCTCGCTTCTCGAGCCGAACGCTGACATCCCACCAGGCACGATCGCGAAATAACGCGTGAAGTAATATGCAACACATTCTCTCATTCCTCGATCCGATGTTTTTGGTGAAGACTGCTGGTTTGGCGGGGGTGATTGCAGTGGTGTTTGCGGAGTCGGGGCTTTTTTTCGGCTTCTTTTTTCCCGGGGACTCGCTCCTTTTTACTGCTGGGCTGCTGGCTTCGCAGGGGTTCTTGCCGATTGGTTGGCTACTTGTCGGTGTTGCGATCGCGGCGGTGGTCGGTGATTCTGTGGGGTATTGGTTTGGCAAAAAGACTGGTCCGGCGATTTTCTCGCGCGAGGATTCGCTGTTTTTCCATAAAAAGCATGTTGTGCGGGCGCAGAAATTTTACGAAGTCCACGGGAAGAAGACCATCATCCTCGCGCGATTTGTCCCCATCGTGCGCACCTTTGCTCCGATTCTTGCTGGTGTCGGACAAATGGACTATCGCACTTTTCTCTCATTCAATGTCATCGGAGGCCTCGCGTGGTCGCTCGGCCTCACCACCCTCGGCTACTTCCTCGGCAGCCTCATCCCATCCATCGACCACTATTTGTTGCCAATCGTCTTATTGATTATCGCCATCTCGTTCATCCCGATCGTTTCTGAGTACCTCCGCTCCCGTCGGAACCCCCAATAGCCCCTTCGAGTCCTCTCGACGCTCGGGTGACACGGCGGTATACTAGTAGGGCATGGCGCCCTTTTCTCGAACTTCGCTTCTCGGTCGTTATTTTTTCCAACAAGGAATTGAAAGACGTATTGGTGTCGGTGAAAAAAGAGCTCGGTCTCAGCTTCGTCCAGGTGACCCTGCCAGAGGATAAGGCGTACATTTTCCGTACTTCAATACCGAAGGTGTCGGAGGCACAGGTGCGTCAGGCGATCGAATTCCAGCTCGAAGAAAACGTGCCCTTGTCACCAGCAGAAGCCGTTTTTGATTTTATTGTGCTCCCACAAAATGCTGCAGCCACACCTGATGAGATGAATCGTATCGTGACCTATTGGCAGACTCACAAAGACAAAAATGGTGCGGTCGGTAAGCCAATCCAGAAAATCTATCTTTGTGGTAGCGGTGCGCATCTTTGTGGTTTCGACGAATATATCTCGACAACAATGAAAATCGAGACCGAAGTTGGCAATGTCTGGCAGAACGCCTTCACCTTCGAAGATTCGATCCCGCAGATCACTCGACCGGATTCATTGAGCTATGCTTCGGCGATCGGCTCGGCTCTCGCTTCTTTCCAATCCCATGTTTAATCTTCTCCCACGCACAAACCAAAAGGAGGTGTTGTTCGAATATCGTCTTCGAGTTGCTTCCGCTTGCCTGACCGCTTTTGCGGTGCTGGTTTTTTTGGCCGGAGTGTCGCTGATTCCTTCGTATGTTTCCTCAATCAATCAGGCTAAATTGTTTCAAACGCAATACGATTCTGTCCACGCGGTTGCGGGGCAGAAAGTGGACACTACGTTGGTGAAGTTGCTCTCGGCGACCAAGGGAAAACTCGACTTGTCGGGTTCGTATCTTTCGGTTTCGACGGCGAGTAGTATGGTTTCGCGGGTGATTAGTCATCAGTCCGACGGAATTCGTCTCACTGCATTTCGTTTTGGAGCCGATGAAGTGGTGGGTGGTGTTCATCAAAGAAAAATCACGGTCACTGGGCAGGCTGTCGACCGTCTATCTCTTCTTCATTTCTACCAGAGCTTGCAGGCAGAGAAGAAGTTTCAGGCAGTCGTTCTCCCTGTACCCGATTTCCAAAGTGCTGCAAATATTGATTTCAATATCTCCTTTATTTCACTGATGTAACATGCGAACCTCAACGATAAAAATTGCTCTTGCCGCATCCGCCGTCCTCTGTGTCGGTGCCTCTGCGGTATTGTGGTACGGCCTCTACGAAGTGGGGCAGAAGACTGC